>JAHZLH010000075.1 GCA_022599915.1 Actinomycetes bacterium | reverse complement strand
TTGCTGAAACTCAAGACCCTCGGCCCACTCGTGAACACTGGACACGTGGTCTCCTGCTTCCGCTGGCACGCAGATTCCCTCACCGTGGACGACCGGAAAACGAATATTGCGGAATCTGAGCGCGCCAAGCGCTCGGCTCTGAGCCCGACAACCCGCAAGTGGGCGTGGACGTGGGAGCCACCGGTTCGACTGGCCACGAGAGCGGCTGCTCGCGAAGTTCAGCGGCGTGCTCGCCGCCTCAGTGGCTCGACCAACTCCCGGTAGCCCCACACCCGCGCGAAGTGCGTTCGATAGTCCCATTGCTCCTGAGCCGCCACCAGGCCTGCAGGCCGAAAGATTTCCTGTCGTGCGCGGTGGAATTCGTGGAAAGATTCGCGCCAACGCGTGGTCGATACGCCACCCATGGTGAAGTCCGCCACCACGAAATCCAGCCGAACCGGTGTGGAGTGTTGTGAAAGCCGCAGAAACAGCGCGTAGTCGGCAGCAACCCGGAATGACGAGGAAAAGCCGCCAAAATTCCGGAGCAACTCCGTGCGAGCGAAAGTCCCTTGGTGTTGCGGGAAAAAGCCACGCGCAAAGAGATGAGACACTTCTCTTGCATAGTCCCAGTGAGGGGTCACGGTGTGTCGACCATGGGTGCCGATGATGCGCACTGGACCGAACATCCACTCTGGATTCAAGTCCGCGACCTTCCGGACTCGAGCCAACACCGAATCGTGTAGCTGGTCTCCGGCACCGAGGAATTGCACAAAGGTGCCAGCTGCTCGATCAAGCCCGGTATTCATGGCAGGGAACACCCCCTCCGGTGCAACCTGTATGACCTGAGCGATACCGGAGCACATCGAGACCACCGCATCGTGATCGCGTGAGCTGTCGACGACCAAGACTTGAACGTCCTCGTCTTTTTGACGAGCAGTAGACGTCAGCGTGCGTTGCAAACCCTCCTTGTCATCACGGACGGGTATCACGATGGTCAACCAAGGACTACTCATGAGTCACCTCTCATCGAGAGTTGATCAATCGGTCCCGGCACAACCCACCAACACGAGTCAGCCGTGAGCGAACCAGAGGAATACATGCCCATGAGAGCTTGATTGAGTTTCCAGTCGATGGGGACAACCGGCCGTAAGGGCATCGATGCGTACGTAGACAACAAGTGCCCTGCAAATGAAGACCGGTAGGCAATCGCGCAGACGGTGTTGGTGACCGGCTTCTGAGCTGTGAGAACCGTGCGCCTGACAGAGCCGTGCCACGAGTATTCGCTGTCCCGCAGCAAGTGATCGATTCCAAGCTCGGAAACTCCAAAGGATTCAGACAGGTTGATGAATTGAACGGTTGGTTTTGCTTGCTCGAGTAGCGTGGCGATGCCGTTCGCCAGATCCTCAATGTTCGTTGACGAAGCATCGTCCTCAATGATCAAAATCCACGGCGCCTGGGATGCGACCCCCTGACGCAGGAGATCCTGGTGCGCAAGCTCGATGTTCAACAAACGCTCAACCATTGACTCTCTCGGGGGAGCGACGCGTTGCCACCCCCGGCGCACCCATCGCAACATCGACTGCGCGCCGCTTCGAACGGAGAAACTCTGCGTAGTACGGAGGTACTGCTCCCAATCGCTCGCAAGCCGCATTTGAGCCGAGAGCGAAGCCTGCACGTCTTCATCAGTCACCGGAGCCTGCTCGGTGTCGAGACGATTCAATGTGTCGACCACCATCGCACACTGCCGGCCACGATCCTTGAGAGCTGCCGCAAGTCGTGCCGCGAGGCCGTCAGAACCCTGGGCTTGGACGTAACGGGTGCCCGGATAGCTCACGACGCCGATGAACAAGGCCGGAACGGTCACCGAAGTAGGCTAGCGGCGTGGTTGAACGCGATCTTGCCGTGCGCGAGCCAGACCATCCCGCAGGCAGCCTCAACCTCGCAGATTTCGACCGATCGGGTGTTGTGTGGTCTGTACGTAAGACCATCAGCATGCTGCCCGACGGCAAACGCTGGATCTTGTTCCTGACCGCGGGATTTCAGATCTCTCTGGGACTGCTGGACCTGCTGGGAATAGCCCTCATCGGACTTGTGGCTGCGGTAGCCGTCACCGGCATTTCCCCGTACGCGGGCCTTCCTGGCTGGGCTCAAACGATCCTCGACGTGACAGGGCTCGACGCTCTTTCCGTGTCGCAACTGAGCGTGTTCATCGCCCTCGCCGCTGTGCTGGTTCTCGTGATGAAGACGGTCATCTCAGCGATCATGACGCGGGTCATCACCCGGTTCCTCGCGCACCGACAAGCCGATCTATCCGTTGCGCTGGCTCGAACTTTTCTGGCTCGTCCGCTGACGCAGGTGCAACGGTGGACGACTGCTGAGGCCACGTACGCCCTCGGCCAGGGCGCGAGTGCCGCAACCGTGGCTCTTCTCGGCTCGGCGATCATTGTCGCGTCAGAGCTGTTCTTGTTCGCCATCATCGGTGTCTCTTTGTTCATCTACGATCCGATTCTCACGCTTACGGCTGCAGGCTTCTTTGCTGTCATCGTGTTGGTGGTCCACCGCTACCTCGGTCGCGTATCAGCTCGAAACGCTGATGTCATCAAGGACACCTCCATTGACACATTAAGTGTCGTCTCCGAAGCCCTGTCAACGTATCGAGAAACAACCGTCCTCGAGCGCCGTGACTTGTATGTATCGCGCTACGACGACATCGTGTCGCGCTACGCCACCGCCAGTGCCAACACCGCCTTCATTCAGGAAGCCCCAAAATATGTCTTGGAGGCCGCGCTGTATGTGGGAGCGCTTCTCCTCGGAGTGGTGCAGTTCATCACCAAGGATTGGTCTGCTGCAGCGACCACCACTGCACTGTTCCTCGCAGCGGGATCACGCGTCATTCCGTCTCTATTGCGCTTGCAAGGGGCTGGGATCACCATCCGCAACGCGACCGTGATGGCCCAACCCACCTTCTTCATGTTCGATTCCCTCGGTCGCCCTCGGGACCGTGGTACCGATGAAGGAGCGGAGGTCATCTCTCGGCGCTTGCACGAATCGGTGGACTCCGGCTACCCGGACTTCGCAGGGGATGTGCAGGTGCGCGAGGCAACCCTGACTTTTTCTGATGCGAAAACCCCGGTCATTGATCATGTCTCCTTCGCTGCGCCGTCGGGTGAATCTGTTGCGCTGGTTGGCTCGACTGGCGCAGGTAAGTCAACCCTTGCCGATCTTGTGCTGGGAGTCCTCACCCCCGACGACGGAGAGATCTTGATCGGCGGCCTAGCTCCTCGGGAGGCCATCCATCGATGGCCGGGAGCTATCGCTTACGTTCCACAGAACGTGGCGCTCGTCGCAGGCACGGTCAAGCAGAACGTGGCCCTGGGGGTACCTTCTGATGCGATCCGCGATGAACTCGTGTGGGAGGCGCTGAGGCGCGCCCACCTTGCTGATTTCCTCACCGACCACCGCGAGGGATTAGACACGTGGATTGGTGAGCGCGGGTTCAAGTTGTCCGGCGGTCAGCGACAACGTCTCGGTATCGCCCGCGCCCTCTACACCCGCCCCCGGCTCCTCATTCTTGATGAGGCCACCAGTTCCCTGGATGCGGAAACTGAGCAAGCCATCACCCAGACTCTTGCCGAACTCGAGGGACAGGTGACAACTATCACCATTGCGCACCGGCTGGCGACAGTGCGCAATGTCGATCAGATTCTGTTCCTCGATCGCGGGAACATTCGCTCCCGTGGCACCTTCGACGAGGTTCGGCATGAGTCATCCGACTTCGATCGCCAGGCCAAACTTCTCGGCCTCTAGGCCATGAGTCAAACACCTCACCCCCGGGTCATGTCGCCGAGCGACGTGTCGGTAGTCGTGTGCACCATGAACTCGATCACCAGCATTGAAGCGTGCCTGAGCAGTCTCCGCGACTGCTCATTGGGAGAGATCATCGTTGTTGACGCTGGCAGCACGGATGGCACTCGTGACGTCGCCAGGCAGTTGGCCGACTGTGTGCTGCAGGACCCCGGGATCGGCCTCGGCAATGCCCGCAACATCGGGATCGCTAAAACGTGTAAATCATTCGTCCTGAACATGGGCTCGGACAACGTGATGCCACCAGGCCAGCTTGAACGCATGATCGACACTCTCCAGGTCGGTAGCTATGACGGCGTGAGCGCACAGACTCGCGTCGAGGGCACCAGTTATCCCGCGCGCGGGCTGAACGCCTGGCGAAAAGGCCGATTCCGCCCCGGCCGAGTAGCAGTTATCGGAACCCCCACACTCT
>JAHZLH010000074.1 GCA_022599915.1 Actinomycetes bacterium | reverse complement strand
GTGCTGATGGGTGACTGCTCTAGCTGCCGACGCAGGCATTGGGTGTTGATGACCTGCTCTGAGCCCAAATCCCCGTTATCCGACCGTCCGGTCACAACTCCCGATTGGTGCAACTACTATGAGCCTCTTGCGCAAGCCCCGCGGAACAGAGATTCCCTGGAATCGCTGCTCAAGGAGCACCGCGAAGCGTGAAGAAGACCTTCGAGATAGGTAGAGACGCGGACGGTAACCGCTGGATCACATGTCTCCGTGATGACTGCGACGCCAAAGGCCGTAAGAGCTACCACCCCCAGGATGTGAGCCAGGGGTTCTGCGGCGGGTGCGACCGGTTCCACGTAATCGAGGATGTCCCAATCGACGACCTCCGCGAGGCTGTCTACGTCACGTCGCGCGAGCACGGCAAAGCCCTGCTGGCCACCACGCTTATTGGGTTCGCGGCTCGCACCGTTGGCCAAGACCGTCTCGCGGACGAGGTTGGCGAGCTTCAGGCGCGGCTCGGTGTCCCTGACTCCGTAGTGGACAAGTTCGACGCATGGGGCCGTCAGGCGCGTTCTGCGTTCACGGGGCGCAAGCCCTCGGCAGAGGAGCCTGGAAACGCTCTCGACGCCGGAGACGACGAATCATGAGCAACCTGGATGTAAAGGAACAGGCCCAACTGCCTGCCACAGTACGACACCTGTAACAGCTGCCCTAGAGGTCCAGGCCGCCGTTGTCGAGCAGCCACTCCACGCCGAAGTGGAGGTCTGGCCAGTCGTCGATCTCTTCGGGCTCCACCCAGGCGTAGTCGTCGCTCTCCCAATTCAGAGACGGCGCGAACTCGTGCGGCACGTACCCGATGTGGTTGTGGTAGACAAAGTCGCCCGCGAGGAACGCCTTGATACGCCGGAGCCGTAGAGGGCCGTCATATCCTAGCTCCTCTTCAACCTCACGTACGAGAGCCTCTGAGGCAGTCTCACCGGGGTCGATCTTCCCGCCGACTGCCGCCCAGGTCCACGGCTCGTTGACGTGGCCGCTGCGCAGCACCAAGAGCACCCGACCGGTGTCCTCTGCCACGAGATAGGCTCCTGCGGCCTCATCGCCCCAGAACTCGCGCTCAGCCACGGCGCGCCGCGCGTCGGTGCTTTACGACGCAAGTAGGTTTGGAGAGGGGGTCGAAGAGGCTGAGGCGGGGCCGTCCGCTTATGGGAGGTCCTTCCAACCATTCTAACATCTCTTCGACGTCCACGAACTCCAGGCGGTTGGTCCACTCCCCTCCATGCTCGTCTTGTAGATCATCGGCAACATCTTCCGGGGATTCGCCGTCGGGGAGGTCATCCCACTCAGGCCACAAGGCCACGGATTCCCCGGAATCGGCAACCAGCACCAGCGTATCCGCCTCCAGCACAGGTTCACGGTACTCGAAGTCAATAACGATGATATCCCGAGCAGAAGGCCCCCAGAAGATTGCCTGAGGCTCATTATCAGTGCTGTGGTCGAAGACCATGTGGGGGGCGCGAAACAGTACAGCCCTCTTCCCGTACTGCGGATCCCCCCAACGGTTGAACCCGAACCGCTGTGCCATCTCAGCCGGGTAGGCGAAGTTGTACCCTTCCGTGTCAAAATAGAAGCTGCTGAGGAGTGTGGTGAGTCCCAGCGTTTCGACGTGGGGTACGCCTCGGCAGAACCCCTCAGCGGCAATGTCATAGGCGCTGTCGCTGAAGTGAATGAGCCAGTCGTAGGCTTCATCACCGTACCGCGGGTGGAGGTACCTCCAGGAGGGGGACTCCTCTTGGGCATGTTCCACGAAGAACTCGTTTTGGAACTCTAGTAGAGCATCCCAGAGCTTGGGGTGGTCCGAGAAGACTTCCTCCAAGGCTTCCTGGGGGGAGTCATGCTCGTCGAGCAGGTTGTCCAGGACGTCTTCCAGGTCTGCCGGAAGTCGGCCTGTGTACTCCCGGCCCGCCAAGAACTCCCACGAACAGCACCGCAGCAACTCCTCTGCCCGAGCACGCGGGTCCTCTGCCTCCTCAAAGTAGTCGTAGAGATGCTGCATCTGAGCAGGCCATCTCTTCGCTCGTTTGAGCTTGGCTAGGTGGGGTGTGAGCGGGTTATCCTTCCTCATAGCTCTGGAATCTCCGGCATCTGGGGGACCGAGGGTTCTATGTCCTCCCGGAGCCCCGGTGCCGCGGCAAGTAGGTTATACAGGCTTGTTCCGTGGTACTCAATCCTCGCTCCTGGGTTCCGGGGCCATTCGAAGTCAACGAGGACTTTGATAGGGACGGAGAACTCCGCTACGTCGTCCTCGTGAGTGAGGTTCCACCCGAGGTCGTCCAAGAGGTCCACCTTCTCGTCCTCATCAAATCTCAGGATCTCGTCCCACATCGGCTGGAGAATCTCGACCGACACAACCCTCTCTTCTGGTACGTCGTCGAGGTACCGGTACTGTTGCACCGCCCCCATGAGTACCTTTCTTGTGAAGGGGGAGAGATGCTTCTCTGCTCCCTGGAAATTGTTGCCCGGTAGGTTCAGTATGTCGTCGCGAAAGGTAGTGTACTCCCGCGTGTCCGCGAAAGAGTCGGGGTCGATGCCCCCTCCCTCTATGATGTGAGAGAGTGCTACCTGGAAGGCATGTGCCGCGGCGGAAGGTGGGAAGTCTACCTCCGCTTCCGCATAGCTAATCTCCAGTATCTCGTACCAGTCGTCGAGTGTGGGGGCTTCCTCCAACATCGTTTGTACGACGGGCAGGAGAGAGATCACTGCGTCGTAATCGAGCAGCCTCTCGTACCCCCTCATGTCCAGACCTATCAGGACTGGGAAATCGCCCTCCCGGACCGTCGGGGGCGGGGGGGTCTTGGCGTAGGCATAAGCCAGGGCTATTTCCCGATCGCCTGCTGTGTGGAAACCGGGGTACTCCTCAACTCCGATTGAGGTCCCCCCTCGGTAGCTCTCGGGTCTCGCAAGGAAGGGGTTGGGGAGTCTGTGGCTCATTCGCCGGAGCCGTCGCCGGAGCCGTCGCCGGAGCCGTCGCCGGAGCCGTCGCCGGAGCCGTCGCCGGAGCCGTCGCCGGAGCCGGCGCCGGAGCCGTCGCCGGAGCCGTCGCCGGAGCCGGCGACCTCGGCGTCGG
>JAHZLH010000073.1 GCA_022599915.1 Actinomycetes bacterium | reverse complement strand
CCCACTTTGTCACTTCTGCACCTTCCCAGAGACAGGGGTCCAGGTCAGTCCTGGAGGTAAAGGCTCCTGAATTTTGGCGTTCAAGACCTCGGGGTCCTCTCCAATCCTCTCCGCGTGGAACAAAAGGAGGGACGAGTCGAGCAGTTTTGCCCGATACCGGGTCTTTGTGGCGGCCTCCCAGAGCCTTCCCTCCTCATCTGCGAGCGCTTTCAACGTCGTCGCGAGGAGTTTTTTGCTTGGCATAGTGAAAGCGAAATTGCTCTTTAGGAGCAATTCGACCCCTTTCTGCGTAATGAACACTTGACCGCCTCCGACCCAAATACCGTCTGGGGTTGACGCTGTTGTTCCACAGAGCGTCGAAACCAGGGAATCGAGGATCGCACCGCCCGTCCTCGACCCTCCTCGGAGGTGAACGTGGTGGCTGCTTTCCCAACCTGGGACAATGAACCGGGACCCCCGCGTTACCTGCCGGGTATCCCGGAGCCAGAGGAGGTGCTCAGCAATCCGGTCTCCGGTGACCCAGTCCTCTGTGAAGGCACGTCCTCCCTGCTGCTCCAACCACTCAGCAGCGTCCCGAGGAGCCTCGATGTGGCCGATACGTTCAACCACAGCGTCGTAACTCTCCCGGTTCAACTCTTCGTAGAGACGGAGGGCTTCACCATCGTTGGCGGTGATCAGGAACCGGAGGGCACCGCTGACCGCCTGAGACGGGAGGAACTTACGACGTAGGGTGAAGCTGCTGTTGCCGACCATCTGCCGCAGGATGATGGACGGGTCCTGAGCAGCGAACCGGTCGTGCGGGATCTTCTCGTCCGCCCAGACCAGAGGCACCTTGGCCAACTGGTCGTTGAACGAGGCCGTGAAGTCTGCCCAGGTTGCAGGCTTGGAACCCCACAGTGACGCCACACCGGAGGCGAGCATGCCCTTGCCGATGGACTTAGGACCCTCGATGTAGAGGGCACATGTTGGCCACGTGAGGTCGGTGACGGTGGCCAACCAGTCGAGCAAGCGGTCCGAGTTGGCCCCACCGAGCTTGTTGAGCCACTCCTGCACGTCGGCATCGTGCTTCGGCCCGATGTCCTCGCGTAGGGTGCAGATGCCCTCGACCACCTGATCGGTAGCAGGGTTGTACCAGATGCCCTGCTCTCCGATGCGCGCGACGACGGACGCGACGATACGCGCGTGCATCTCCAGGAACGCGGCGATGGGTATCTTCTTGCCCTTGGGCGTGTAGGACATGTCGTGCAGGTTCGGGCTCACCTGCCGGAGCGCGACGTAGACCTGCTCGCGGGGGATGGGACCGAAGTATTCGCCCGTGTCCTCCATCAGCACATAGTGAGCGGACTCCTTGATGAGCACGAGACGCTGTTGGACGTCGTCGCTGACCGGGTTGTAGGAGGGACTGGGGGATTTAGCTGCTGTTGCTGTTTGGGTTCCTCCAGTCCCTTCTCCTTTTCCCTGGATTCCGAGTTCGTTGAGCGGATCAGGGCTCTCTTCCTTCTCCGGGGCGGCGGGGCCTTGGACGTGTTGCCGGGTCTGTTGTCGGAGCTTGTTGAAGAGACTCTGGCGCACACCTTCGTTCTCCAACCGCTCTGCCTTCTGCCGAGCGGCCACCCACCGGCACACATCCCAGAGCGCCTGGAGCCCTGGCGCATCGGAGGAGGTGTCTGCGAGGACAGCAGGAGCTACGAGCCGGTACAGACGTTGAGGGTCTTCGCACCGGAGGGTTGCCGCGAGGAAGCTCACACAGGCGACAATGCTGTGGTGCCGCTCGCCCGGTGTTCCGAGAGGGCGTGCCTCCGTGAGTTTGTCGTACCAGGAGGAGTCTTTCACCGCACTGTACGCCTTCTTGGCGTAGACGTCTCGTTTAGGGTCGAATTCCGGGGCCGTTCGAGGCCATTGATCTGGGTCCGCGCCTTCCGGGACGATGTGAGGCGCAGAGGCGGGGTCCTCGGGAGGGGTCCATATGATCGCCTGCTGGTGACCTACTTCGCAGCAGGGGAGGTCGAGATCGACACCGTCGCGACGCACTCGGGGGAGACGGTAGTGGCGAGACCACTCGACGGAGCATTGGTCGGCGTCGATGGAGAAGTCCATCGCGAGCATGGAGAGGAACTGAGTTGACCACGAGCGCCAGTGCTTGGCCTTCACGGGGTCTACTAACCTCCATACTAGGCGCATGCCTGCGCGCGTTGCATACCAGTAGCAGTTTGTCGAGAGATTCCCAGGTAGCTTGGCGAGCAGGCCCTCGCAGAAGGCTTTAGCGACCTCCGCAGAGTCCCAGGACTGGTGACCAGGGTTGTCGATATCCACCCACACCGACCCCATCTTGACAGCGTCTTGATTCTGTGCAGTGCCCGTGAGCCGAGGCATAGCCGCGGCCTTGAAACCTTCAATGAAATAGGGGGCGATTAACGCGTCGTACTGATACCGCTGACTGAAGAGGTCGTCGAAGGGGACCCTATGCCCGAGCGACCTCTTGATTTGCCTCACCCCATCGGCGTCCCCGGCTTCCTGGGCAGCTTTGAAGTCCTCTCGGCACTTCTTAACGCTGCTCCACCCGATGATCTTGTACCCGCGATATACATGCCCGTGATCAACCATTTTGCCCCATTTCTAACACTAGCCCCGTACTTGCCATCATTTGTAAAGTGAGTGTTGACGTATTCGTAAGGAGATGCAAAATAGCACCACGATTTCGAAACGTGCAAGAGGCAAGTTTAACATGACACCGGACACAGCTTCCGAGTATGAGCAGTGGATCTCTGCGAGCCAGACCAAGAAGGCAAAACGCTGCCTTAGAGAGTGGTACTACGACAAGGTCATGCGGCTTGTGCCCATCGACGAGTCGCCCGCTCTTGTGTTGGGTAAGCAGCACTCGACCCAGGTCGAAGAGTACCTGGAGGGCAAACGGTCGCGGGCCGATTGTATGGAATTGGTGAGCATCGGCATCGACGCCGGATTGCTACCCAACCCCCAGACCGCGCTCCTCGACCACGACTACTTTGTCGAGGTCGAGTGCAGGACCTCCCTCTCCCGCATGTTCGACCACGTCGGACTGTCGTACAATCCAGTGTTCGACAGCTATGGCTACGTGGGGTTCATTGACTTGCTCGACTACTCCCTGAGTGAGCAGATGATCCGAGACCATAAGACGCGCGCCAGCGCTCGATGGGCTCTCGGGGAGAAGCAGTTGCGCGAGGACATTCAGATGGGCCTCTATGCCACGTACGCTGACGCAGGACTACTGCCCGGCGCGTGGGAACCAACAGGCTCCGTGAAGGTTCAGCACATCAACTACCTGAAGCGAGGGAACACGGATGCGTTCAAACGCCGAGCGTTTACCACGGAGTCGCGCCTCTCGCGCCTGGACATGACCTCAGTAATGACCGAGGTGCAGCGGCAGGCGTACCGCATCATCGACGCACGTGGGAGCGATGTAATCCCCGACGGTGACCCCACGTTCAAGGCGTGCGACAAGTTCGGCGGCTGCGCCCACCAGCAGCATTGCGAATGGTACCAGGACAAGAAGAGAGCCGGACCCTTCGCAGGTATTGAGGCGGCCTCTGCCGCCAAGCCCTCACCAACAGCAGCAGCATCCCCCTTTGGAGACACAACAACCATGACCACTCCCGACGACAACGACTTCTTCAACGAAATCTTCGGCGATACCCCGGACCCGACGGCAGGGCTCCCAGAAGACACGGGCGTCCTGACAAAAGACGACTCCGACGAGCAACCGCTGACGGTCGGAGTCCTCCCACCGGAGGCGGAGGCCGAGTTCGATGAGATGGTCGCCGCGACCGACCCGGAGGCCAACACGGTGGCCATTGCCGCGCAGCAGCAGGGAGAGCTTCAGCCGGAGACCCCGGAGGATGCTGCTCTGCCCGCTGCTCAAGGGGCGCAACAGTACGAGTCGGAGTGGTTCGAGTGCGATACCCTCCCGCCGGAGTTGCCCAACACCGATTCCACGGAATCCATCTTCGACGGAGTTGAAATCCCCCCGCCCGACTGGACCGGCTACCCGACTCGTTGGGTCGCACGCATCGAAGGGGCGAACACCGCCTTCGGCTCCGTCATCACGAAGGAGGTCGCAGCGACGTGGGGAGAGGAGCAGTTCCTTGCCCTCAAGCTGGAGGGCATCGGCAAGGGCACCATCAAGAAGATCATGGAGAAGCTGGCAGAGGAGGTCCCGAGCACCTCCGAAGTGCCCCACTCCCCGCCGCCTGCGACCTCTCCGGCTCCTGCTGTCGCTCCTCCGAAGGCACCGAAGGCCCCCGCTCCTCCGAAGGGGCTCCCGCCCCACACGCCGACGCAGGTGAGCGACGCTCTCCGCACGCACGGGTACATCCTCCTGCTCGACGCGGACATGACCACGGACCTCTCCGGCTCGTTCCAGACCATCCGGCTGGAGCGTCTCGCCTGGGCAGCGGGGGAGGAGGCCAGCGCCGAGTTGGGCACGCACTACACGCTGCCCCGCTACAACAAGGGGTTCATGAAGGCGGCGGACCTGCTCATTCCGAAGATCGCGGCGGCATGTGAAGACGCCTTCGCCGCGCAGAAGATTCCCGTCGTCCAGGCCAACTCCGCGAATGGCCAGCGACTCTACCAGTGGGTCGAGAACTTTCTCCTGGCCCACGCCCGCACCATCATCCGAGGCTGAACCATGACCTTCGACCCCAAGAATCGGTCCAGTGGTGATTCGATGACTGTCAAACGTTCGGATCTGGGCGAGTACTGGGCCGGGTTGGCGTCGGGCGTGATTGTTGGGGCGTCTCTGGCGGTCTTTCTGTTCGTTCTGCTTGATTCGTCACTCCCAGACCCGCCGCCATGCAAGGTGGATCAGTTGTGGCCGAAAGCGTGCGAGGTGAGACGATGAAAGATTCACGCGCGAAGGTCCACGTTCAGTTCGACACGGATCGGCTGGTGTCCAAAATGGATGAGTTCGGCTACCGATGCGACATGCGCGCCGTGGTCATCGTCGAGTTCTGGGCCATGATGGCGGGGGCGTTGCCGTTTGGGTGGCGAGTTTGTGAAAGCCGGCACTATGGCGGGTTTGTGTACGCATCCGGCCCAGGATGGGAGAGTGTGCCGTCCAGGCAGACGTGCGCCGATATGTGGTGGGGCGATGTCTGGGCGATGGAGTACGCCGAGCGGCCAAGGCTAGAAGAATGACGCGGCACGCTATGATCACAGCAGAGGGCGAAAACCGAATCCGGCTCGTGCTCAAGACGGAGAACCTGATGACAGACAAGAAGAACACAAAGACCGTGTGGCTTACCCCGGAAGCCCAGACAGCCCTAAAGGCAGAAGCCGAGCGCCGTGGGGTGACACAGGGAGACCTGCTCGCCGCGCTCATCCGCGAGAACTGCGCAGATGCCTTCGCAAAGCTGCACGCGAGGGGTGTCAGATAGGTGGTACCCGCGAAGCCCACAGCCAAGCGTCCGAAGACCGCGCCTGACGCGACTCAGGCCCGTGCTCCGCGCCCAGGCAAGCCGCTACCGACCCGGAAGAAGGTCAAGAAGGCCCCGGACGCGACGAAGAAGCACAAGCGGAGCGAGATCCAACGCATCCTCGCCCTGCCCAAGGACAACGGCCACGTCCCGGACCTGACGGTGAAGCTACGTCGCCCAGGCGGGCAGATGAAGCTCTTCCCCATCCAGAACTCCGCGCTCTGGCACGCGCACAAGGCCAAGGGCCTGTTGGGGCTCATCTCAGTTGGTAGCGGCAAGACGCTGATTTCGGTCCTGCTCCCAAGGGTCCTGGGCGCGCGACGGCCTGTGCTCCTGGTCCCCGCTGCGATGAGGGACCAGTTCCAGGACATGTGGGACGAGTACAATCAGCACTTCTACATCTCGAAGCTGAGAGTCATCTCGTACGCGGAGTTGTCGAATCCCAAGAATCGGGAGATGCTCCTGGAGTACAAGCCCGACCTCATCATTGCGGACGAGGCCCACTACCTCAGACACAGGCACTCCGCCCGCACCCGTCGGGTCATTGAGTACCTGAAGTCGAACCCGGCTTGTAAGTTCTGCGCCATGAGCGGAACCCTGACCAACCGCTCGGTCGTTGATTACGCGCACCTCGCGTCGATGTCACTGCGCGGAGGCTCCCCGATTCCGCGAGACTGGATGACGCTCAACGCGTTCGCCAATATCCTGGATTCGACGACGAAGGGCTCCAAGAACGACTGGGGTCTTTTCGCGCCGTTCTTCAAGGGTATCGCGGGAACCAAGGCGAAGTTCTCCGAAGAGAACGCGCGCAAGGCATTCCGCTATCGCCTTGTCAAGACCTCCGGTGTTGTCGCTACCAAGAAGAAGGACATCGGCTCAACGCTCTACATTCACGAGCGGCACATCCCGACGCCTCCGAAGGTGCAGTCGCTTATTCAGAAGCTCCAGATGACCTGGGTTGCTCCTAACGGAGATGAGATCAGCGACCCGATGGCCCTGGCACGCATCGGCAGGCAACTATCACAAGGGTTCTACTACGAGTGGGAGTGGCCCAACGGCCAGCCGGACTATGTCTGGCTGAAGGCCCGGAAGATGTGGAACCGAGTGGTCCGCAAGTACCTGATGAACAACAACCTCGGGCTGGACTCCCCGCTCTTGGTTCGCAACGCCATCATCGACGGTAGGATCAAGAACGAGGTCGCCAAGAAGGCGTGGTTGGCATGGGAAGCGGTACGTGACCGCCCGGAGCCCCCGACCATCGCTCGGTGGGTTGACCCTTTCCTGGTGAAGGACGCGGTGGCATGGGCGCGGTGGACCCGCAGCCAGCATCCCAACGAGGGGGTCATCCTCTGGTACGATTCGCATGCCATCGAGGACGCGCTCAGGAAGGCGGGAATCCGGTGCTACGGCGCGGGGGACGAGATTCCACGGAATCCGACTGCGCCCAGCGTCATCGGGGCATCCATCGCCGTCCACGGTACGGGCAAGAACCTCCAGGCGTACGCGAATCAGACCATCCTCGCGCCACCTGCCTCGGGGGCTGCGTGGGAGCAGCTTCTTGGACGTACCCATCGGACAGGCCAGATGTCGGACGAGGTCCACGCGACGGTGTACCGGCACACGTTCTTCTTCAACAAGGCGTTGGAGAACGCCATCCGGGACGCGAAGTACATCTTCCAGACACAGGGACAGAAGCAGAAGCTCGCCTACGCCGTGTGGACCAAGGGTGGGTCCAAGAAGGCAGTGGCGAGGGCGAAGCAGAAGCAACAACAGGGCAAGAATAAATGAGCAATAAGAAGGGACTTGACATTCTGGAGAAATGGCCAGGGCTGAGGCGAATCACCCTGCACGATGGGGACTACGGCTTTGTCGTCAACCTGAGGTCAGGCACCGCGCTGATAACCCGGCAGGACCAGCCGATTCTGTGTCTCAAGCTCCCGGCAGTGCAGAGCTTGATATCGAGGCTGGAGGTCGTGGAGCAGGTGCTCGCACATCCCGACCCCGATTCCGTGGAATCCGCTCCATCTCCCGCCCCAGCTATCCCCGCCCCAGCTATCCCCGCCCCTGGCGAACTTGCCACTCTGCCCAATGACCCGGACCTGGGACCCTCGCAGGAGCCATTGAACACCTGTGTGACGGTGACGGGGGACAAAATCGACCTCACCACCCTGAGACCCGGCGACCGCATCGAGTGGGAAGCCTATGCCCGTCGGAAACAAGCAGGTCCGAACGCCGGGAAGCTCCGCAGTGGGGCAACACCCCATAAGGGGACGGTCGTCGCGACCAACACCCCAGGAGAGACGTGGCAGCAAGCCTGGAAGATGGTGTGGGCACCAGGATATCGCTGCGTGCGCGGACTCACAGGCTCCGTCAGCATCTACACGCCTAGCGAGCCGGGGGTAGAGCACATCAACCCCAAGGCTAGCTTCTGCTCGTGGAGCGAGTCGAAAGCAGGTGCCATCGTCCGACGAGAGGACGGTGTCTACAGTAGTGCCCGAGACTTCACGGTACGCGCGGTGTGGAGGCAAGCGGGACCAAAGACCTGGATGATGGTCTGGAGGCGAGAAGATGTCCGATTCTGAGAAAGTCAAGAAGTTCCATGATGCCCAGCCCTTCGAACATCGAGGGGCCTATATCTGGCAGTGTCACACCGAAGGCTTTCTGGACCTCTACTGGTGCATCGAGGTAGGCACGGGCCGGAAGCGGTGGATTAGGACCAGTCGCGGGCTGATTCGCCGTTTCAATTCCGTGGAATCTGCGATGCAGTTCGTTGACCACGCCCAGGACGGCGGTGAAGCTCCGAAAGAGGTCACACCTCCGGCAGATGGCTGGGAACTGCTGGGGAAGATGGCAGGCGAGGTCATCCGCCGCCGTTGGGACCGCGCTGTGGAACGGTCCAACCGCCGACGGCGGGCACAGGATGCCCGCACCCGCCGCAAGGGGCCTCCTCGATGAGCAGCAAACCAGATGGCAGATCGGTACGTCCGACTGCTGTAGAGTGGGAAGGGGCCTTGGAGGTTATCCTGTCCGCGACCACCGATTATCCGAATGCGGCAGGGGTCCAAAACAAGGCTCTGGACTACCTTAGAGGGCTCAACACCCACAGGATCCCAAAGGCTCTCCAGAGCAGTGTAACAAAGGTGTTGACAGACACGTAATCCTGTCTCTAAAGTCGTCCCTGCTCTTGGTGCTCGGAACGGACATTCCGGCACCGTCATAACGAAAACGAATAACCAATACAGGAGAGCACCTATGTCCGCATTCGATGGCATCGATGATGTCACAGTTTCCGAGTCCCTGCCCTACATTGAGCCGGGGAACTACGTCCTATCCGTTGACCGCATGCTGGTCGGCACCTCGTCTCGCAAGGGAAAGGGGGACTTCTTCGTCTCCGAGTTCACGGTCGAGTCGTCTACCCGTGCCGACCGTCCTCCGGGGACCCGGATGGGTTGGCCCCTCTTCTTCAACAAGGGCGAGATCACGCTCGTCAACATCAAGGCGATGGTGGCAGCGGTGGCTCAAGTGGCCCACGAGAAGATCACGAAGAAGGTCATGGACACCGCCGTCGAGGGTGACGGCACACGTCTCGCGACCAAGAAGGTTGTCTGTCAGGCCACGGCCTCGGAGACGAGGGACGGACGTCCGTTCACGAAGATGACGTGGAGCCACTACACGGAAGGTCAGTCCTTCGAGCCGCAGGCGGTCGTCACTACGACGAGCGCCGGGAGCCGGTACGAGGTCGCACCCGCGGAATCGGACGGCAGCTTCTCGGACGACGAGATCCCGTTCTAGGACTCAGGCCCACCCCGGCCTGCCCCAGGCTCCCGGCCCCTTAACGTCGTCCCCCCGCGACGGGGGCCGGGAGTTCGCCTGCCCCCACCTTTGAGGCAACCCTTGGTGAGCGGAACCCGCTACGTCGTTTTTGACACAGAGACGCACCTAGTAACCCATACCCTCAAGGCACCCCCCATTGTGTCCCTCGCCGCCTGGGCGTCGGACGGATCAACGGGGGGTATCTCGTTGTGGCTACGGGAAGAGGGGCTAGACCATCTGGAAGGGTGGCTACGCGAGCCGGACGTGGTGTTCATTGGGGCGAATATCGCCTTCGACATGACGTGCGCCTGTGCCGCTCGCCCGAGCCTGCTCCCGTTGGTGGTGCAGTGCTACGAGGCGGGTCGGGTACAGGACGTGCAGGTCATGGCCCGGTTGCTTCAGATCGGGAAGGGAATACCCCGCCAGAAGGTAGGGTTGGCCAAGCTAGTGGAACGGCACCTCGGCAAGGACGTGAGCCACTGGAAAGAAGGCGACGTCTGGCGTCTGAAGTACAGCCAACTAGACGGGGTACCGCTCGGAGTCTGGCCCTCGGACGCTCGTGAGTACGCGATGTTGGACGTGGAGTGGGCCAGGGACGTTTACCGGGAAATCCTGAAGAAGCTCACCCGGCAGATGAAAACCGCCCGGATGCGGTGTGCCCAGTACATGGTACGCACGCGGGACGAGGAGCCGAATCTCATTGCCGAGATTGAGCACCAGACCCGCGCGGACTTTGTCCTGCACCAGTTGCACGTGACCGGGGTGCGTACAGAGCGCCCTCGGGTCAGAGCACTGAGGGAGAAAACGCAGGAGGAGTTCGCCAATTACCGGGAAATCGCGAAGCAACACGGGCTCGTTCGCCCGAACGGCTCCAAGAACGAGGCGGAGATCCGGGACCAGTTGTCCGCCTACATCGTGAAGAAGGGGGCCAAACACCTCGTTGAGACCACGAAGGGCGGCAAGCTCTCTATCAAGAGCAAGATCCTGAAGCTCTGTACGGACCATGCAGGGCTGGTGGCCCTGGGGCAGTCCGGGAAATCGGAGAAGCTGCTGACGGCCTTTCTGGACCCTCTGATGGACCTGCCGACAAACACGGTCCACAGCCGGTACAACGTCCTCGTCGATTCAGGACGCACGAGCGCCTTTGGCCCGAACGTGCAGCAGGTCAGCCGCGACGGAGGTCTGCGCGAGTGCTATGTCGCTCGCCCAGGCTGCGTGTTCATAGGGTCGGACTACGACACCCTGGAGATGAGGTCTCTAGCTCAGGTTGCCTTCCGACGCTTCGGCGCAAGCGACATGCGCGACGCGCTCATCGAGGGTAAGGACCTACACCTGGACTTCGCCGCCGAACTGATGGCCATCTCCTACCTGGAGGCCCAGCGGTTGAAGGATGCCGACGACGCCACCGTGAAGGAGCGTAGGCAGTTCGCGAAGGTAGGCGACTTCGGCTTCCCCGGTGGTTTAGGGATCCGTACGTTCGTCGAGTACGCGGCCAACTTCGGCGTCTTCATTACGGAGGCGGAGGCCCAGGACCTCAAGCAACGGTTCCTGAAGAAGTGGCGCGAGATGCGTCTTTACTTCCAGGACGCGAGCAACGCGTCGAAGACCGAGCCGCGGCAGTTGAAGATCGTCCAGGGCCTTGGGCGCGTGCGTGGCAACATCACGTACACCCGGTTCTGCAACACGTGGTTCCAAGGGCTCGCCGCAGACGGCGCGAAGGAAGCTCTGTGGGAGGTCCAGAAGGCGTGTTGGGACCCGGAGAGCCCGCTCTATGGGAGTCGCATTGTGTTGTTCATCCATGACGAGATCATCATCGAAACCAGGGAATCGTCGAAGCGCTGGACTCTCCAGCAAAAAGGCGAGGAGCTTGACCGCTGCATGACCCGCGGCATGGCGAAGTGGATCCCTGATGTGCCCATCACGAGCGAGTACGTCCTCATGCGGCGGTGGAGCAAGGACGCGAGCAACAAGAAGATGGAGGTGTGGGATGACCAGCAAGCAGCGTGAGAAGTAGAGAAGACCCCTGCGGACCTTGATTCCCCGAAATCCGCGTGTGACACTCTCTACTCCTCCAACCCCAACGTAGCGCATGTCTGACGACCTTATCATCGGAGTCGATGTATCGGCTCACCAGACCCCTAACGAGATCGATTGGGAAGCCTTTCGAGCCGCAGGAGTGCGCTACGCCATCCTGAAGGCCGCCGAAGGCATCGGAGGTGCGCTATACAAGGCTGACCAGCACGCATCGCGCGCAGAGGCCGCAGGAGTGCTCCTGGGCTACTACGCGTTCATGCGCCCCAGGCTCCCGAAATACAATGCGGAGCTAGCGCAGGGCGACGACGTGAGGGCTGCTGCGAGAGGTCAGGCAGAGCAATTTCTCGACAACGTGAGTGCGCTACCCTACCCCGCAATGGGGCTCTGGGCAGACCTGGAAGTCCTGGACCCGAAAAAGCGCCTCACAGCGCATCAACTAGCGGATTTTCTGGAAGAATTCTGTGTTAGGTGCGCTACGGTAGGCTACCCTGTAGGCATCTACTCGGGGTACTACTTCCTGCGTGACGAGATCACACCAGATGCGCTACGCGAGCGAGGTCTGGAGAGGTTTCCGTTGTGGATTCCCTGGTATCACGGTTCAGCGACGGGCCCAAAGCGCATCCCCGAGCCTTGGTCAGAGTGGTCGATCCACCAGTGGACCGAGAAGGGCAAATTGCCGGGGTACAAAGGCCCTATAGACCTGAATGTCGCAAGACGAAAATCTGTTACGAAAATCCTGAAATCCCACCCAGGAGCGCGGATTTTGCCCGATTGGGCACAGGACTTGCTAATACCCGCCGTCTAGCACGACCCACTTTGCAATACCGATGCCATGCAGGACATCCTGCTGGAATTTCTTGGAATTGGGGAAGTCAATCCGGGCAAGCTCCTGTGCGGTGAGCTTGCTTCGAATGCGCTCTGCCATGATGGCCTCCGGCACCTGACCCTTCCAGGTAGATGCGGGGGGGTTCATCACTGAGCAAAGCCCCTTAGCGCAGTTGGTCGCGAGAATCCCGGCAACCCAGGCACCACACATCCCGATTTCGATGAGGTCGTTTGGGTCTACGGGGCTGTGAGGGTAGCTCCTCTGCATTTCCACAGCGACCACGTCGGCGCGGTTACGCTTGTCGATGATCGCGAGGGTCTGGAGGGCGAGCTTGTGCCAGAGTTCGGCCCCGCGGCGGGGGCCCGTCGCAGGACGCCGTATGAAGCCTCCTTGGATGGTTTCAGCCGTCATAGCGTCTACGACACCGAATCCGATGCCTTTGATACCAGGATCGATGCCGATGACGGTGTAGCTCAAACCCCGTCCTCAGGGCTGTCTGGGACGATGTCGCTTTCAGGATCATGATCTAGGTCATGATCTGGGTCATGATCAGAATCGATGTCCGATTCCTCGGAATCCTCCTCAGAACCCTCATCGCCCTCATCGCCCTCATCGCCATCATCAGCACCATCAAAGCCTAGCTCGCCGTCTTCGTCCTCGTCGAACACTGGGATATCGTTGTCGAAGCTGGCCCCATCGCCATGTTCCTCGATGTCGAGACCCAGGGACTTCGCGAACCTTGCATCCATGGCATCGGGGTCCTCGATGGCGTCCTCCCAATCGCGAGAGGTATAGAGCCCCTCGTCGTCCATCTCCAGTTCGGAGGCGGGGAGTAGCTCTGTCGAGAACTTAGCCCCAGGCTCGTAGATGCTGTCAGCATCGTCCGGGGGGTCGAACCACGGGATGAAGGCGTAGGAGTTCAGACCGACTGCGATTTCTTTCGGGTTCATGTCCCGCATTTCGCGCGAGATAATGCGCGAGTGTGTGTTCTCGCAGTGCGCGACAATCCACCAAGCCCAGCAGCCCGAAGGCTCAATGCCGTGATGCTTGTCGAGGGACTTCTGAATGCGGTGAAGCTCAGCGACAAGCGCGCTTACAGAAGTCCCATTCCCGTGAATTGCGATGAAGACAGGGAGCGGGGTCTTCGTGATCACCCAGACGTTCGCTGGACGACTGTCGTTAGGCTCCAGTTGGATGTCATCGAACGGGTAGGCTCCGACCCTGTAGAGAACGTCCAACAGGATGGGGTTTAGCCTACGCATCAGACCCCTCGACGTCAGCAGCAGCAGCAGCAGGTTCATACGCGCGCCGAGGAGCGACCTCGACCACAGGGAAGTCGTCCAAAGGCTCAAGCGAGACGCCCGATACGTCCTCTAACGCAGCCATTTCCGAGTCCTCCGCGCCGCCTCTCTTCTGCTGTTGGATGTCGTTCCAGTCCGCGAAGAGTTCCTGCCCGGTTTCACCGAGTTCGGTAAGGATGGCACTCTTCCATGTGGGGATCTTCTCCGGGGGGACAAGGAACATCATAGTCTCAGGCAACCAACCGGTAAGAGCACCGGAAGCGCGGATGAATACGATGCGGTTACCAGTGTGCTTCAGCACCAGCTTGGCACCGAAGTCGCCTAGAGCGGCGAAGCTCACCTCAGACTTGACGACGTCGGGAGGAGTGAAGGAGGTTTCCTGGTCGTCCAGGTACTGCTCCACGTGCCAATTCCAGCAGTCACGCAGCGCCGCGCCGATAAGGGCTGCGACGCGCTGCATCTCAGCTTGGAAATAGGCTTCCTGCTGGTCAGGTGTCATCTTTGTTGCCATTGCCCTAGGGCCTCGTTCTGGGGGGAGGAAGTTGTCGGGAGAGATTGACATGGGTTGCCAGAAATGTAAACTGATTCCTGACAATCCGAGTTCCCGGAGCAGTTGAGCAGGTGCTATTTCCTGTGCTATTCTGTGGATTTAACCAGCAAACCCCCAGGTTAGACGCATGAGCCGAGGCGAGAATCACCAACACCCCATCCTCTCATGGTACGACTACGACGAAGTCCATCGGATTGAGATCCGGCAGGGCGACCGTAAGATCGACCGCTTCTACGGGTACGAGACGGAGGAGGACGTGAAGCGACAGCTTCGGGCCAACGGCCATTCCGGGGAATTCGAGGTCATTGGCATCGACGAGCGAGGTAACTACCTCCCGAGCAGAGGGGAGATTGTGGCCGCGATGCCAGGACGCGCGATGGCAGGGCTGCTCGCACGTACGTCGCACTACCGCAGCAGCGGTACAGAGGAGGCAGGTGGCGCAATGCCCGCCAAGCTCTTGGAGCACGACGCCGAGCGCCAGAGGCAAGTTGCCCGAGAGCGAGACGCTATGCTCCGTCGCCAGGAGGAAATCTACGAGGAGCGTCTGGAAGAGCGGGAGGAGTCGGCGGAAGAGCGGGTCCGTATCGCGGAGGAGGCCGCGGAAGAACGTATCCGGCTAGCTGAGGAGCGTGCCGCACGTATCGAGGAGGAGTCCCGCGCGCAAGTTGAGAGTCTGCGGGACCAGAGCACCACCATGCTCGACAAGCTCCAAGGGGTGTTCGACGACCGCAACGCCTCGACAGAACACTACAGCCAGATGCAACAGAGCATCCTGTCCACCACTCTCACGGCCCAGGTCAAGCAGGCCCAAGCGGATGCTCAGACATGGCGTGAGAAGTACGACATAGCCCAGACACAGTACGACCGCCTCCGCAACGAGACCTATCAGGACAAGGAGGCGCTCCGTTCGGAGTTGGAGCGCGACCGCACCCGCCTACGCGAGCGGTACGAGGACCTGGAGCGGGATACTCGTACCCGTTGGGAGACAGAAGAGCGGCGACTCACAAGCGAGCACCGGCAGAAGCTGGAACGCCTGGAAGAGAAGCTGGAGGACATCCGGGACGAGCGGGACGACCTCAAGGACCAAAATCGTATGCTGGAGTCCAAGGTCAACGAGGTGACTATCCTTG
The DNA here is from genome assembly GCA_022599915.1 of Actinomycetes bacterium. Taxonomy (NCBI): domain Bacteria; kingdom Bacillati; phylum Actinomycetota; class Actinomycetes; species Actinomycetes bacterium. The sequence continues at coordinate 7,939 of JAHZLH010000073.1, read as the reverse complement.
CCCAGATGCTCAAGCCGGAGGATGCCGAGGGCGGGCTCTCGCAGGAGATCAAGGACTTGAAGGCCATCCTCCCGCTCGCGAAGGAGATAGGGGCCGACCCCAACGCTTTAATGCGCGACCGTTTGGGGATGCCAGAGCCAGAGACTCCAGAGCCGGAGGAGAAGAAGTCTTCCCTCGACAAACTCGTAGAAGGGCTCCTACCCAATCTCTTGGGGGGAGGGCTCCTGACAGGAGGGGGAGGCGGCAGCAGCAGCAGTGGTCCGAGCGGCTCCGAAGAAGAGGACGAAGGACGTGTCCAGGGACTAACTTTGGAGCCCATCTAGGGGCAACCGACCTCTGACTAGGTGGAAACGGGAGGGAAGGGGGATTGTGACAATCAAGCGGGGCTGATAACTAGGAATCGGAGTTAAAAGACCCCCCTTCTTGTAGCTCTTTGCACACCCTCTCCTGAAGCCAGCCGATGAGATCAATGCCTCACAAGTTCGCCGACGCCGCGATGACCCCAGAGGAGCACGTCAAGACGGCGAATGAGATGGCCTACCGCTTCGCGGCAGACGCCCCTATCAGGGGACTGGCAATGGCCATCATTGGCGACACCGACAACATCTTCCGAGACGGTCCGAGCCGTATCGCTCACTGGATCACGGAGAATGTCCGGTACGGTCAAGAAAGCCCCGGTATCGAGATCCTTCAGGGCCCCTACACGACGCTCCCTCCGGGACTGGTCATTGGTGACTTCCGCTTCGGAGGCATCGGTGTAGGTGACTGCGATGACCTCGCGCTCCTATTCGCCACCCTGTGCCGAGCCGCGGGATTGAACGGCTTCTTTGCAGGGGTGTGTACGGAGCCTTTCCAAGGCTCCTTTGTCCACGCGATCGGCTACTGTGCCGATGACGAGTGCTTCTACGAGTTGTCTAAGGACGAGCCGTACGGGGGGATTCCCAACAAGCCCGTGCAGATGAAGGGTGTTCCCGTTGGACAAGCTGCGTTCATCTGGGACCCGGCGCTCATGAGGTGGCAGAAGTTCACCAATAACCCCAGCAACCCGGCGCAGACCTACTCCATTGGCAGCGGCGGGATGTACGACAACAGCCGAATGAGCGGGACCGACCCGTTCGCCCTCCGCGCGCGAATGGCGAGCGGCATCCAGGTAGGGGCCCCCAACTCGTTGAATGCACCTTACGTGCCGATTTCGATGGGAGCGTCCCGTCAGATGGGTTCGACACGCGGCGCAACCAAGACGGGCGCGCTCAAGTACCTGACGGGGGAGGCGGGGGTTGACGCCCGTGCCGCTTCTGGGGAATCGACCACGAACAGCGGCAAATTCATCGACGAAGTGGCAGCGGTCAACGAGGCGATGTACGAGTTCGGTCAAGAGGTCGGCTACGGAGGCTCGACTGCCAATGGAGGCGACCGTCTCTTTTCCGAGGGGATCACGGGGATCCAGAACATCCGAGACATCCGGGAAGAGCAGCAGGCCGCAGGGCTCTCGGGCACTGAGTCTGCCCCTACTCTCATCCAGAACGGTGTCGTCACAGGCGCGGGCATCTACGCCAACTATACGGGCAACAACGCAGCGGGCAGGGTCGCTAAGTCGGGACTAGCCATTTATGGCTCAACGGCGGCCATCGCCTCATCGACCGTTGGAGCACTCTCGACCACGGGAGCCATCACGGCTGCGGCAGCAACTGCGGCAATCCCGGTCGTCAACGTCGTGGTTGCAGCCGCCGTCGCCATTGCTTGCACACTGACAGCAGTGTTCCGCTCGCGTCGGAAGAGTCGCGAGGCTGAGCGGGAGTCCCTCAACGCCAACCAGCGTCTCAAGGTATTCTGCCAGGAGATTTGCGGGGACCCTCGAAGCTCCCTGGACGCGGCTCTCCAGAACATCTGGCTCTACCAGCGGATTCAGGAGTTCGTCACCATCACGTCAGGCAACTACGGCGCGACTCGCGGGACCCCGAGCAGGGGCCCATGGAGATGTGCTGTACGGACTACCTCGTACCAGAACCACCTGAACGTGGTGCAGACATCGAGTGGCCCGACCCTGAAGAGCATGTACAACTGGGGCTTCGGTTCGCGCGAATACACGGAAATCGGATTCGCTCGCAGTTCGTTTGGCTTCATGGACGGCTGCCGGTACACGAAGGGCATCAACTATACCTGCGGCACGCAGGTGACACCGACGCTCCGCATCGTCCAAGAGGGCAGCGAGCAGATCGACATGCTCATCCGCATGGTGAACGATATCAGCAACGCGTGCATCGCAGGAGGGCACTGTGCAGCCTCCGGCGCACGTCTCCGAGAGTTCAAGCTCGGACTGACCCTCTCGGTCATGGCTCAGGTCATCACACTCCGCATCTCGACGGTGAAGCAACGCTACGACCCCGGTCGCCGCGAGGCTGTGAGAACGGTATCTGTCGAGAACGGAAGGATGGGCGGTCTGCACCAGACCCAGAACGCCCTGCCCATCGACGTCAACCGTTTCTGGTGGGGCTTCCAGGAGACCTTTGGTGTGGACCGCGAGTCAGCAGTCCGCCCAGTGGAGACCTACTTCGGAGCCCCCTTCGGGACCTTCGACGACGGCCTGATGCGGTATCAGGCGGGTCTTCCCACCAACTTCCCCATCTTTGACGCGGCTGACCAGCAGTCGCCCGATTGGTCGGAGAGCACCCCAGGCGGAGACGGCGGCTACGGCGGTTCCGGGGAATCCGGCTCCGCCGCAGGAACTGGCCTCGCAGTTGCTGCTGGCCTCGGTGCCATTTACCTCCTCAACAAGTAGGACCATGAGCCTCGTCGATAACATTTCCGAGATTGAAGCATTCAGGGCAGAGCGCGTTCAGGTTGCCATTTGGCAGATCCATCCTGACCCTTCGGGCCTCGTCATGGACGCCCAAGGCGGGCTAACCGCGGCTGAGCGCGACCGCATCTCTGCGGACAAGTTCCGTTCTGGACCGACGCTTCTCCAGGACTGGACCGAGATCGTCACCTCCCCCGATGCGCGGGCGCGGAACGATTACACGGGGGACATCTACCGCACTCCCGAGAAGGCGTGGGTCCTAGGGCCTCACATCGACTCCGAGAGATGGCGAGACATGGTAGGAGGCTATCTCCTAGTAGCCCGTTACCCGGACGGACAGCGCTACGTCACCTACCTACCGCTGTACTGGCGAAACCTTGTCCTCAACGGGCAGGACGGCCTACACATCCGGTGGTGCTCGACGCAGATCCCGAGCATTACGGAACTGGACCTTCTTCCACCGGAGTCAGCGTTCTGGGGAACCCACCGATTCACAGGCATGTGGCTAGCAGGAGGCAACCGAGGTCGGTGGGGGTACGGGACTGAGTTCTTTGGGGGCCTCGTGAGCCCGCGTGATATCTCCCAGAATTTCCGCCACTTCGTAGGTGACCAGTGGTACCGCCCAGGGACCCAAGGGCCTATCGCAGGTGTCCCAACGGGCGAGGATCTTCAGGCGGCAGGCGTCGGCCTCCGGCAGCACCGAGTCGAAGGCGTCGCGGTCTACGCACCGGACTTCTCTACGGGAGTAGGGGGCAGTCTCCTTCGCGGAGACGTTGCACTTAGGACGTTGCAGGACCTGGGCAGCGAGACGGCTCGCCGAATCCTGGGAATTGGCAACGCTATCGACCTCTCCTGGTGGACCGAGGGGGCTTTCGACCCCCCGACTTTGGATTGGAATCCTGGGCCGGCGACCGATCCCGAGCCGGATGTCACCTATGTCCCCCCGCCAGCCTATAACCCCCCTGGGGACATTGTCCCGGAGGCAGGTGACGAGGTTGAAGGCGAGCCAGGAGACGGAGACACAGGCAGGGGCGTCGGACTCGCTGTCGCTGGTATTGCAGCCGCCGCATTGCTCTTGGGAGGAAAGAAGTGAACCTGACCCCCTGGCTAGTGGCTGGTGCCGCGTACATGATCCTCAAGTCAGACCGCGGCGCGCGTGCAGATAACGCGTTCCACACCGTGACCTCTGCTGATGACCTCCCGCCCCACGCTCCTGTTGGGGCGGCGGTGGTAGGCGTCGGACAAGACACCCTCGTATTTGCGGGGCAGGGGAACAGCGTCGCTACGCTTATTGACGAGCGAGGCGACGCCTACGAGGCCATCGTCGATAAGGACGGGAGTGTCTGGGTAAAGGTCGAGGAAACGTCCCCTGATGAGTTCGCCCAGTCTGATGCTCCTTACACCATCTCCATGGGCCGCACACGGACCGAGTTCACGGCCAAGTCCCCGACTCGCCGCGGGCGGGATATGCGGGACGTCTCGATTCAGTCGAACTACCCCGAGGTCAACGACTGTGCTGCCGCAGGGCAGGCGGTAGCAGACTGGCGCTGGCGTAAGGTCGATGGAAAGACCAGACGCAAAGACCAGAAGGCCCCCATCACTGTCTCCAACGCCGCAGCGATCCTCGCCAGCACTCCGTGCGAGGTCTACAAGAAGGTGGCCTACGAAGAGATGGACCCCGAAGCGGCAATCGCCGAGCTTGACTCGTTTTACGAGGAATCGGGGTTTGACACACCGGGCTTCGACCTCGACGATGAGGGAGAGGTCATTCTGGAGACAGACTCCACATACACCCGCCGCAGACGGTACGACTCATGATCGGCAAGCTCTTCAATTACTTTCTCGTCGCCAGCACCGGGTACGCCGTTGCGAAGCTCCAGGAAGCCCGACGTACGCCTGAGGGCTACGTCTGTCTTCAGATCGTTCAGGACACCCGCGGGTTGCCTGACGAGGTCCTAGGACGCCTGGAGGGCGCTTTGAACCGAGGGGCCCGCCTCTTGGTCGGGCGCGTGGACGACATCATCACGGTCGTGGCCCAGGAGCCTGATGGCACTCTTGGCGAGTTCGTCGAGTACGTGGCCGAGATTGAGGACGCGCTACCTCCGACAGGAGATTTCGTCATTGACGGAGTGACGGGCGACATCATTGACGAGGTAGCCTGATGGCAACACGAAGAAGAACCACCCGCCGACGGCGTGCTCGACGAGAACTGACCGGAACCTTCGATGTCACGGACCAGGGGAGTGTCTTGCTCGATTTACCGAGGTATGGGCGGGTCGAGCTTTCGGAGCCCCAGATTTTCATGCTGATGCTCTTCGCCAAGGCAACGAACACCGGCAAGGAATTCCGTGAGGGCTATGTCGAGAGAGAGCCTGGAGCAACTCAGACTTTCCAAGCTCTCGTTCGAAGGGGCTTGATCACAAGCACAGGTGAGTCCAAAGACCGGCTCAAGGGAATCGTCAGCGCCAAGGGCGAGTACACAGAGATGGCCCTTCGTCAAGTATTCCCTGAATTCACCAAAAGACTCTGATGGCAACACGACGCAAGAAGAAGCTCTCCAAGTCGCTCCAGCGTAGAGCGGGCATCTCGGTAGCCGACGAGGCGTACGAGGCCCTACATTGGGGCACGCCGCCCATCCAGACCGAGGACATTCTCATTCTGGACCAACAGAAGGCGGTTCCGGTCGCTGAGTGCGTGGCGTGTTCGTACGTGACCGTGAAGGACGGAGTGCCCGCCATCTGGCGTCACGATTTCAAGCGGATCGGAGGCCGTGGGCCCTTCTTACTAGAGGTCCCGGAACGAGCTTCGAAGGACGCGACCCACCGGACGGTCAAGGTCGCCAACCCGTCGGACATGATCGCTCTAGGACGTCTCATCGACCTGGAGCTACTCGACCTCGACGGCAACCCCATGACGGTCTACACGCCGTTCATGTGGGTCTGTACCACGACCGAGTGCCTCAAACCCGCGGGGGGGCCAGTGCTCCTAGGCAGCCGCTTCGAAGTCCCTTACGGCATCGAGCACCGCCGCGGAGCCCCTTACATCAACGAGCGAGGCATCGTAGACTGATGAATATCTTTGAAAAAGTAGATGTATGGTATCAGGTTTCCGGGGACGTAGGTGCGTCTACCTACGGCGTGACGCTTGCTCGGATGGATGACGGAGGCAATGTGGAGCTTCTGGAGATCCAACCTGTCCGAGAGTTCGTCGGAGACAGAGATGCTCGCGAGGTAGGGTACCCTTACTGGAGCAAAGAAGCCTACCTGTGGGCTGATGATGAACGGGAGGACTTCAACGCAGCCAATCTGGAGGAGCTTCTCTTTGAAGGGAGGGTGCCCTGGGAAGAGGGGAGGTCCGGGTGGTCCAAGGACGTCCTCCCCGGAGGTTCGGTCCGAGGTATTGAATGGTGGACCCCACAGGGGCACTCATGGCGCTCTGAGGACGCTGAGTTCCGAAGGGAGATCCTAGGGGACTGATGGACATCACGCTCACACCGAAGCAGCGAGACATCCTTGTCGTCCTGCACCGAGCCCACCCTTCACCGGGGGAGGCCGGGAGCCGTGGGGACAAGACGAGCTTCGTGGCCCTGGAGAAGAAGGGGCTGCTGAGTATCGACTCTCGTGAGGGACGCTGGCGGGTAAGCCTGACAGACCTCGGTATCCCGGTGGCCGCAGCCCTGGCCAAGAGACCAAAACAACAGGAACTCCCACTCTTGGCACCGGAAGAGGTGATCGAGCCCCGAGAGCCCAGAGTCACCCCGAAGCCGATTACGGGGAAACAGCGTCCCAAGCCTCCGCAGACTCGCCTCGACCAGAAGAAGGACATCATCGAGCGCGCGTTCCAGAACGCAGGACGTTCGAACATGCTCTTGGACGAGGCCGAGGCAGGTATCCTGGCGATGGTTGGGTTCTACGACAATACTCAGCACCGCCCGGAAGCCGAGAGGAAGACAGGCGCACGCACCCGCATCCCTTCCAAGGGGCCCGAGCAACCTGACGTGTCGAAGTTCTCGGCTCGCCAGAAGAAGGCCCTGAAGTCCCTCAAGAAGCTGGGACTCGTGGAGGTGGACCGGATAATCAGGCGGACCCGGAAGGGGTACTCACGACCCATACCAGGGACGAGCACCGTTCGTATTACGCCGACAGGGAGGGTCTTTGTCAGACACTTCCTCCCTGAGCAGTACCGCGAGGGCACCACCTTCGACGTGCCCTTCAGCCAGCTTCCCGGCCCCCGGCTCGCCCTCGGAAGGTGCGTCCGGCGAGGAAGCGAAAGCGAAGGCGGTGAGGCCCGGCCTCGTCATCCTGGGCGGCTTCGTCCTGGGAGCTATGCTGGCGAAGTCGAAGCGGGGCGAGGCAGCGGTGAGGCTACCCGTAGACCCTTACGATTGCCGCTGGGACGACTTCCCTGAGCAGGTGCCCCCGACGGTCCGGGAGGGCTATCTCGCGCTGCGTCCGTATGTGGGCCTCATCGAGCGGCTCGTAGGCCCGGTGGAGATCACCTCCTGGTGGCGTCCCCGTGGATGCAACAGCAGGGTCGGCGGGGCAGAGGCGTCTCGTCACCTGGAAGGCTGGGCCGTGGACATGCGCCTGCGCGATGACCAGTCCGAGCGGTTGCTGTGGCAGATCGAGATGGTCGGAGGCAGCGCGAAGGGCTGGGGAGATTACGTGCGACGGGAGATCGCCACTTCCCGAAAAGTGGGGTTCCGCATGTACCCCTCGGGCAACATCCACATCGACCTCGGGTGCCCGGAATCCTCGCCCCTGTGCCGCCCCCGGTCAGCGGACTGGTTGGACATCGCATGAGGGAGCTTCTCGCCATCGGTGTCGGCCTTGGTGCCGCGCTCCTGCTGACCCGACGAAGGGGTCCTACGCACCAGCCCCCTGAGACGTGTGAGTATCGCACGTATACCTGGAGCACGCGCGAGGGACGTGCCGTAGATCGACGCACGGTCGACAAGCCGTACTCTCAGGTGGCAGGGGACGAACGCAGCCCGGTCGACCCCCGCTGCACCATGTGCGAAGGGGACCAGACCTGGGTGGAGCTTCCGGGGGTCCCCCCGTTCCAGGTGTGCTGGGCCTACGCCGCAGACATCGAGAGCGCCCTGCTCCGGGCCATGCAACGCGGAGCGGTCATCGAGGAGGT
>JAHZLH010000072.1 GCA_022599915.1 Actinomycetes bacterium | reverse complement strand
GTTCGCTTTCTTCAAGATCGCGTCATGCAGCCTTGCGTGTTTCAGGGTGGTGTTAGTGAGTTTGCCTTTCGTCAGATTGACGCCACGGAAATCAGCGCCGTGCAGTTTCGCCTTACTGAGGTTCGCTTTCTTCGCGTTCCCGTGATGCTCCACCGTCCACTTCGCCACAACACCGGTGCACTTTGCCTGGGCTTTCAGCACACACGACTTGTCCTTGGCACCGATCTCTACCCGCGGGCCTGCGGACACCACCCCCGGCACCAACAACACACCCGCGATCAAACCACCCGCAGCAACAACACTGGCCAACATCCGACTACGCATAGCGACACCCTACGCCGCCAACATCACACCCACACCACAGCTAACCACCCGACTACGGCGACCCCGGCTGGTGACCCAGGGCAGTCATCCACTGCTGGTCAGCGGCAGTCGTCGTTGTTGATGCTGCCGTCCGACATCGTCGTTTTGCACAAGAACGCGCCGGACAGGTTCGCGTCGTCCAGGTTCACACCGGACAGGTCCGCGTTGGTCAGATTCGCTTTGGTCAGGTTCGCGTTGGTCAGGTTCGCGTTGGTCAGGTCCGCGCCGTACAGGTTCGCGTTGGTCAGGTTCGCGTCGCCCAGGTTCGCGCCGTACAGGTCCGCGCCGTATAGGTTCGCGCCCTGCAGGTCCGCGTTGGTCATCTCCGCGCCGCCCAGGTTCGCGTAGGCGAGGTTTGCGCCTTGACAGTTGGGGGCGCATTTGGGGGTGGCTCGTAGTTGCCGGCCCTTGGACGTGGTGTTGGTGGCGGGTCCGAGTTGAGCGTTCTTCAGATTCGCACCAGGCAACTGGGCATATTTCAGGTTGGCGCTTTTCAGGTTCGCTTTCTTCAAGATCGCGTCATGCAGCTGGGCGTATTTCAGGGTGGTGTTGGTGAGTTTGGTTTTGGTCAGGTCCGCGCCACGGAAATCCGCACCATGCAGTTTCGCGTTGGTGAGGTCCGCTTTCTTCGCGTTCCCGTGATATTCCACCATCCACTTCGCGACAACCCCCTTACACGTGGCCTGAGCTCTCAGCACACACGTGTTGCCCTTGGCACCGATCTCTACCGCCGGGCCTGCGGACACCACCCCCGGCACCAACAACACACCCGCGATCAACCCACCCGCAGCAACAACACTGGCAACCAATCGAAAACGCATACCCGCACCCTACGCCACCAACATCACACCCACACCACGGCTAACCGCATCGACAGTTTCAGCGAACCAGGTGGTGTAAGCATAGATCGGGCGGTCGGGTCTTTGGAGTTGTACTCGGGCTGAAATATCGCAGCACATCGAATCACTAAACGAGAATCATGACCATCGAGCGACTAGGGTGACGGGAATCTCAGGTCGCCAATTTGGAATAGGTGGGGTATCCAATGAGATTCGGACTCCCAGTCGGGTTAACTACAGCCTTAGTTTTCGGATTTTTGTCAGTGAACAGTGGTCAAGCCTCACCCGACGTGGCGGACTCGTCTTCGGATAGCAGAACCGTTTCCGCTCAGGTCGAAAGCAACTACCAAGTGTGTGGCTAGAACGTCTCAGCTGGCACTACAACTCGATCTCGCAACTCCCGCAGTGAGACCGCCTCGTTGCGATCAAAGAAGGGCAAGCCGAGCAAAGTTCGCAAGCTCATGGTGCCAACGAAAAAGACCACTGAGACGAAAGTAAAAATTAGGTGGAATAAACCCAAGCGAACTGGCTCTACCAAGTTGAAGAAGTATCAGTTCCGCCTGAAAGCCAAGGGCGGCACTTGGAAGAAGTGGAAAGGTAAAACGCCTAAGAAGCTCGCAGTTAACAAGAAGCAAAAGAAGAAGCAGAAAAAATTTAAGAAGGTATACAAAAATCTTCAGCCAGGCACATCCTATGTCTTCCAGGTAAGAGCGAAGAACAAGACAGGCAATGGGAAGGGCGCAAAGAATGGACTGAAGTTCCATACGCTGCCGGAATGTAAGCCGGATGGCCCGGATGGTCCGGATGACCCAGACGGCCCAGTCGATCCGGATGTCCGACCAATACCTTCTGTCAACTACGTCTACACAAACCCCAACAATCGTGACGGCCAGTGGAAGAACCTCGCCGGAGAACTCACGACCGTGCAGACGACCCAGTTCATTGACAGCATCCCGTCGGTAATCACAGTCAAGACTCCCGATGGAGACGGATGTATCGCTATCTTCGATCAGTTTGATGGCAAGCCATTTGCTACAGCTGGGTCGGGCGACCCAATACCGGTGAATCCACCCGACGGATCTAAACCGCAGCAGCTCACGATCATTCCGTGGCAATCATCGAACGGCGGCTGCAACATCAATACAGATTTCGCCAGTTACGACCCGAACATTGTGATCGCAGTTTTTGTATCCAAGAGATACTTCAGCTCCCCACCGAGTAATGCGACTGTGTGCAAAATCTCGGCCAGTGACGCCGCCGCGATTGACAACATGGCACTGACCAATAGCGGTGGTAACCAGTGGACAAAGGGTGATTGCGTTATCGATAAGCCACGAGTACGACCACTCAATGGCAACGATATGTACACCGGAAGTCTGTTCACCATGGCAACCGATGGAAAGTCGAAAGAGCTCTACATTGAGTTAGAGGCCGGTGTTGTGTTGAAGACGCCACTAAACGCCATGGTCTCCGCAACCGCTAGAGGATCTACTCCTTGTGCAGTCACCACCAAACGCCCCATCACGGTCACGGGATTTGGCCGATTGGACAGCAACATCACAAGAGATGACTACGACTCGCAAGGTCTTAAAGAAAATCAGACTGGTAAATACAAGGTTGATACAGGACAGTTAATCGTCAATTCTTCGGCGGCCAGGGAATTTCCCATCGATGTTTCCGGCATTACTATTTCGAACTCGCCACGGCGGAACGACACAGCGGTCAAACTTAACTTCGCTCCCAGTTGCACACCTGACTACAGCACGCCCAGTCAAGTCAACTACGAGTCAAACAGGCCCGCCAAGGTCTTCGACGTCAAACGAATCGTTTGGAATGGAGAGTCAGACTCCTACGAGGTGGGCGCTGACTCTTATATCGGTAACTCATGGATCTTAAGTGCAGATGACTCAATTAAGATTTCATCCACTGGGCAGACCTTTGAAGATATAACCGTGATCCAAGGAGGCGCAGGTGGCGTGATCAATATCGGGTCTTACGGATACAACTACGGGACAGCTGGGAGCAGGGTTGATGGAGTTTACGTGCCACGCATCCTCCAAAACAACGGCAAGGCTACGGATCCGGGCTCCTCGGGTTTGATTCAGACGCTCACGTGCCCCATAAAGAACTTCAACAAGAAGCAACAGAATGTCACTAACGTGAGCGTCAATGACCTGACACTTCCGGGACTTGGGACTAAGGACGGCAACCAGATGAATACCTACTCCCGAGCTTTCTCGCTCGGGGTAACTGGAAACAACGCTTTCTGCATTCCAGACGGCTCTGTGGCAACCTTCGGGGACTTCCAATTCACCAATGTCGACCTCTACCAAGACCCGATGGAGGGGAACAAATCAGCGCTATATGACGAAAGTGGAACCGCTAGCCTACTGCCGATTCGATTCTGCAACGGAAATGACGCTGTTTGCTCGAACCCGATACCTGGTCCCACCGCGGAGAGCAACCGCCCGGTCGCCATCTGGCCAGGCGGCACGAAAGATTCCATTGGTTACTTTATGTGTGGCACAGACCAAGCCGACCTGTGTTGGACTACGACGGACGGTACTGAACAAGGTCCGAGCGACCAGGCTGCAAAGAACATTGAGTACCCATCAGGAGATTGGGGCAATAAGGTGGGATTCCCATACGGCCCCCCTTGATTAGCAACGACTCCGTTGTCGCTCGATGGCGGGTTCAGGTCGAAGCCACATAGCATTCGTCTCGATTTCGTGACAGAGGCGAATAACGCTGCGGCCACCAGCTCACGACGGAGTTGAAGGACGTCACATCGGAACTCACTTTTTCCGATGGCGATCTGACCAAAGGAGTTACGGTGAGTCGCGTCCCGACTAAACCCTCGCTAACGATCGTGATACTCGCTGTCGTGATCGCAGCCGCAACTTTGCTCCCCCAAAGCACCGCGGGAGCGGATAAATCCCGAGCCGTCAGCGGCTGGTTTGGTTGGTGGATTAGCGCGGAAGACATCCTGCGAGAAGCCGATCAGAGCAATGGCGTTATGGGTGAAGCCAGCCTGTTTTGGTGGAACTGGTCTTCACCCAGCCGACCTATCTGCTCGACTGCAGGTGGAGGCTGTCAGTCCAAGAGCAGCACCCCCTGGACGAACGCGCGAACTGATGCCGCTCGCCAAGGACTTCAAAATCGCGGGATTCTCGTGTTCGCAACGCATACCGATCTTGATCCCAGTAAAAGTGGTCAATTGGCAAACTTCCTCAAGAAGCCCCAAAACCGGCAAGACCTCGCCGAGCAGTTTACTGATTGGGCGATAAAGGCCAAAGTGGATGGTATTGATCTCGATTGGGAGAATATGGCTTTTAATGATGGAGCCGATAGTTGGGATGACACTCGTCC
>JAHZLH010000071.1 GCA_022599915.1 Actinomycetes bacterium | reverse complement strand
GTGATGACGACTGCGTTGGTGTCGCTGCCGCGCAGCGAAACGGAGGTGCGGGAAACGTTGACTGCGCTTGGGGCGCTGTCTCCCACCACGGTGCCCACCGAACTGTTGTCCGGGTATCTGGTCGAGTTGGGGGCGCTGTTGGCAGCCAGTGACACGGAATCCGCTGCGCTGCCGGTGACCGAGATCGGCACCGGCACGTTCACGTCCGCCTGGATCAACTATCGCACCGCAGTTCCGTTGCTGTCGGAACTGTTTCCCGACGCGCTATGGCAGGCGGAGGTGGACGGTGACCCGCGGGTTTTGGTGATGGCGCCTGCTGATCCGCCCGGGGTGATTCTGAGCACGCGCTCGCGGTTGGGTGGCGAAGAGTTGGAGTGGGTGGACGGTCGTGGGGTTGCGGTGGAACCCCGCAAACGCACCGTGGTGCAGACCCTGCCGCCAGGGATCTGGGGACAAGACACCGCCGCCGCGTTGGGGTTACCGTCCACAGCGGTCACCGAGGTGGAAGTGGAACGGTCCGGTGCCGGCTTGTTGGCGGATGTGGACGTCACCCTCGGGCGTGACTACCGCCCCGGTTCGCCGACTGCTGCCCCAGTTCGTAGTGTGGGGTCATGACCGCTGAACCGATTGCCGTGGAGTGGGCGCAGCTTGCTGCCGCGGCTGCCGCGGAGAAGAAGGCAACTGACATCGTCGCGTTCGATGTCAGCGACGTGTTGGTCATCACTGATGTGTTCGTGGTGTGCACCGCAGCCAACCAGCCGCAACTGACCGCCATCATGGGCGAAGTGGAGAAACGGCTGAAGGAAGCCGGCGCGGAACCGGTGCGGAGGGAAGGGCAACGCCAGGGCAGTTGGATGTTGCTGGACTTCGTCGACCTGGTCGTGCACGTGCAACTGCCGGAAGCGCGCTCGATGTATGACTTGGAACGGTTGTGGCGGGACCGCCCCCAACTGGAACTGCCCGACGTGATCGTGGTCGAGTGATGGGCTACCGGCTGGTGTTGTGGCGGCACGGGCAAACCCCATGGAACCAGCAGCGGCGGTTCCAAGGCCACAGTGACGTCGAGTTGGACGCCACCGGACATCAACAAGCGGCAGCCGCTGCCGAGACGCTGGCGCAGATCGCCCCCGATGCCATCGTCAGTAGCGACTTGCTGCGGGCGCAGCAAACAGCCGCCGCGTTGAGTCGGCTGACCGGCATCGCCGCCACCGTCGATGCCGACCTGCGGGAAACTGGGGCGTCCTCCTGGGAAGGCCTCACCCACGACGAGATCATGCAGCGCGACGGGGAGCAGTTCCGCCGGTGGCTGCTAGACCCAGCAACCCGGCCGGGCGGAGATGGTGAGACCGCCACCGAGGTGGGTCAACGTGCCGCGGCTGCCGTGGACCGCCACTTGGCGGCACTAGATCCGGGCAGCACGCTCGTGGTCGTCACCCACGGCGGGTCGGCGCGGGCGTTGACCGGGCAACTGTTGGACTGGCCGCTGACGCATTGGCGTCGAATCGCGGTGCTGGGTAACTGCTCCTGGGCGGAACTGCGGCATGGACCAGACGGTCGGTGGCTGCTGATGAGTCACAACCAAGGCGCGGCCTGACCGGTGACGACGCCGGGGGACCGGGTGTGTCACGGTTGCCCGGTTCCGGTACCCTAGGGCGGTACATTGGGGCTGTGGCGCAGCTGGTAGCGCACTTGCATGGCATGCAAGGGGTCAGGGGTTCGAGTCCCCTCAGCTCCACCACGTGAGTCACCGTCGCGGCACCGGTCCCGGTGCTCGGTGCAGTGACTATCAGTGCAACTCTGATTGGGCACGGAGGTGGGCGTGACTGCATCCCCGCCGTTTCGAGCCTCACTTCCTGATCCGGTCATCGAACCGCCCGCCCCCGCTACATCGCGGTGGTGGCCGCCGCTGTTCTTGCGTCGCCGCACCGGGGAACTCATCGCCCAGCAGCGACCCGCATCCTTTGGGCAGTTATGTGATCTGGTGGCGGCCGCACTGCTGCCGGTGCTGGCGGTCGCGGTCGCGGTGCTGTTGCTGCTGGCCGCGTTGTTCCGACCGTTACCGGAAGGGTCGGCCACCTCACTAGCGGCGTCGCTGACATTAGCGATCACCGGTGGTGTGCTGTTGATCGGCGCGGCCATGGCCAAGCGCAGTGGTGCCATGGCGGGTAATGCCCATCAGGTCGGCGCCGTGATGCTGATCCTGGCCGCCCTCGGCCTGGCCGTGGCTATGGTGACTGCCGGGTCGCTGGCAGAAACCGTGTACGTGCAACTGCTGTGCATCTGCGCGGGAGTGGTGTTGCTGAAGTTGCGCTGGCTGTTCATCGGTTTGGTCGCGATCTGGTTTTTGTGGCTGGGTGCGGCGGCGTTCCTTGCGGGAAGCATCGAACCGGGCGGGTACCTGCTAGCCATGATCGGCGCGACCGTGATTGCGCTGCTGGTCAACGCGGCACGCCTGTCCGCGTTGATGTCACTACTCGAGGCCGCTGACGCTGCTCGCAGCACGACGATCCGCGACCAGGCCACCGGACTGTTGAACCGCCGCGGCATCGAAGAAGTCGGTGCCGAGTTGATGGCACTGGGACGACGGTTCCGAGAGCCAGTGTCATGCACCGTGGTGGAAGTCGAGACCGACCCGATCAATGCAGCTGAAGGGGCCGGAGTCCAGGAGTCCGATGCCGCCGAGGTGGCAGTACTACTGGTGCCGGCGTTCCGCGAGTCCGATGCGATGGCGCGGTGGGATGTGGACCGGTTCGCGGTGTTGGCGCTGGGATCTGGCCCGCGCACCGAAGACATCGAGCGTCGAGTGCAGACCCAGATCGGCGGCTACGGGGCTCAAAATACGGTGCAGGTCTTCAGCGGTCGGGCGGTCAAAATGCCGTGGCAGGACGAAACTGTCACTGAACTTGTCGATCGAGCGTTTGCGGAGGTGGACTATCGCCGCCGAATCTCTGACGCGAGGTTCGGAGACGATCCCGCGTGACGGCTGACGCCACCGCGGCGGGGCCGCGGATACTGTTTTTTGCTGACTCGCTGGCTTTCCACGGACCGGAAGGGCCAGTGCCTCCCGCCGAGCCCCGGTTGTTTACCAACGTGTGCGCGGCAGCCGTCGGTGACGGTGCCCAAGTGGATTTGGTATCCCGACTCGGGTTCACCGCTCGCGACGGCTGGTGGGCGCTAACCAAAGACCCAACAGTGTGGGGGGAGTACTTGCCGAGTGCCGACATTGTGGTGCTATCGCTAGGGCATATGGATCAACTGCCCGCAGCGGTGCCGACCTGGGTGCGCGAAGCGATTCCGTTCGTTCGACCGGGGAGTCTGCGCCGGGCAGTGCGGCGCGGCTACCTGCAGGCAGCACCGCCGTTGATTTCACTGACCGACGGCCGGATCAGTCAACTGTCTCCGCGGGCAGCCAACCACTATCTGGGGCGCATCCTGACCGGCATCCGGTACATGCGCCCTGACCTGCCGGTGGTGCGGCTGTTGCCCACCCCCTACGACAGTGACTTGTACCCGTCGCAGCGCCCGCACGAACCCGCGGTGGTTGCCGCACGGGACTGGTGTGCGCAGTATCAAGTGCCAGGAATTGAACTGGACGAGTTGGTGCTGCCCGGTCCAAACAACCCCGACGGGCTGCATTGGGGGTGGCCCACCCACCAGCGCGTCGGTGAGGTGCTGGCCGCTGCGGTCACCGCCGAACTGGCCACACAAGCAGAGGTGAACCGATGACCAGTTGGGCAGCGATCGCGTTGGGTTTGGCAGCGTTGGCGGCAGTAGTGGACTGGTGGTCGGTGGCCACTGATCGGCAGCGAGTGGAGTACGTCGCGAAACCGGCGGTGCTAATCGCGTTGATCGCGGCGGCCTGCACCCTAGAACCAGCCAGTGACGTGGTGCGGTGGTGGTTCGTAGCCGGGCTGGCGTTCGGCCTGATCGGTGATGTGTTGCTGATGCTGGACCGGTTCATCCCCGGAGCTGCGGCATTCCTGATCGGTCACGTGGCCTACGCCGCAGGTTTGCTCACCGTTCCGCTGCAGCCGGGCTGGCTGCTGGCCGGCACCGTGCTGCTGATCGCGATCTTGGGGGTTGCCGGTGGCCGGATCGTGGGTGCCGCCAGCGAGAAGTCGTCCACGTTGGGAGCGATCGTTGGCGCCTACCTGATTGCGCTGGGAGCAGTGCTGGTGCTGGGGGTGGGCACCGCCGTTCCCGCCGCAGTCGCTGGGGTAGTGCTGTTCTCGCTGTCGGATGCCCTGTTGGCGTGGGGTCGATTCGTGGGACCCGCGCCCGGCGGGCGCACGCTGGTACACGTCACGTATCACTGCGCGCAAGGGCTCTTAGTTGTCGCCCTGCTGACGCTTTAGCGCAGCGGCAACTGCTGTTCCACGGCGGGATCACGCACCAGCAGCGTACGGGCAAACAGCACCAACGCCACAGCGACACTGGCCACTGCGGCGAGCACCGCCAGCGGACCACTGGCCGCAAAGGTCAGCAGTAATCCCAGCCCGATCAGGGCGGTGCCCACACCGAGTGGACGACCGTGGTTACGTTCTGGCGTCGGTTCTCGCAACGCGATGATGGCGCCGGCGACGATCAACACCGCTCCGACAAGCATCATCAACCACAGATACATGCCGCTAACGTAGTGACGTATAGGCGTGAAGTCGCGACGTTGCGTCAGATATCGCACGATCGCCGTAATGGGCGTCCGGTTGCCGCCGCGACCAGCTACCGATCGGAGGAGTGACCGGCATGGGTGAAGCCATCGATCAAGACGATTTCTCGCCAGCGGATTACCGCGAGTTCACGGAACGGTTGGCAACCCAATCACAGCAACTCACCGGCCTGGTGCAAAAACCCGGTTTCGGCCAGCAGCCTGCCTCCGTCGGAATCGAAGTGGAAATGTCGTTGGTGGGCGCAGACGCACATCCGGCGCTGTGCAATTTGGAGTTGGTCGAGGCGGCAGCATCAGTAGGCGCTGCCGCGGAAGTGGACCAGTTCGGCGCGGAATATGACACCGACCCGGTGCCGTTGGCGGGTAGCCCGTTCGCGGTGTTGGCGGCGGATCTGCACCGCGGACTGCTGGAGATGGAACGGCAAGCCGGCGACCTGGGGATACAACTCGTCTTCGCGGGCACATTGCCGACGCTGACCGAAGAGGTCTTGCTACGCGACGACGTCATGACCCCGGAAGCCCGCTACCGGGCGATGGCCGCCGCTTTGGGCCGCCACAAGTTCGACGACTACATCCGGTTCGCCGGTCCCTCTGACGAAGTGTCGGTGCAAATCCCTGGCATTGCTGCTGAGGGAGCCAACAACGCCCTGCAAGTGCATCTGGTGGTGGCACCGGACAACTTTGCTCGGGTGTTGAACGCCTCCCATCTGGTGTGCGCGCCGGTGTTGGCGGCAGCTGCCAACTCACCGTTCTTCGTCGGCCGACGACTGTGGGCGGACTCGCGGATTCCGATCTTCACCCAAGCCGTCGGCGGCGCTTCAGTGC
The DNA here is from genome assembly GCA_022599915.1 of Actinomycetes bacterium. NCBI lineage: Bacteria > Bacillati > Actinomycetota > Actinomycetes > Actinomycetes bacterium. The sequence continues at coordinate 1,611 of JAHZLH010000071.1, read as the reverse complement.
CGGTGGCGAAGCGGCGGGTGTTGCTGGCTTCGGATTGGAACGTTGGTGGCGCGGCGGAAGTATTCGCCGAAAACGCGCACCGGTTCGAGCCGATCTTGCCGGTGCTGTACGACTGGAACCCAGCAGACGAGCCACCACAGTTACACGAGACTCGACTACACGCTGGCACCATCTGGCGCTGGAACCGCCCGGTGTACGACCCCACCGGTGACGGCCATGTGCGCATCGAGTTTCGGGCGCTGCCCACCGGACCCACCTTGGTCGACATGATCGGCAACTCGGCGTTGATGCTGGGCGCCAGTCTGGCCTACGCCGAACAGGACTGCAGCGAACTGTTGCCGTTCGACGATGTGCGGGAGAACTTGTGGCGAGCAGCGGAGTTCGGGCTGGACGCGGAACTGCAGTGGCCCGACCCCAACAACCCGGCCGGTCGACGTCGGCCAGTCATCGACATTCTGGAAGAGTTGCTGCCCGTCGCCACCGATGCGTTACGGGCCGCCGGTGTCGCCGATGAGGATGTAGCCACTGCGATGGCGCCAGTATCGGCCCGACTGCAGCGGCGGATCAACGGTGCTCGCTGGCAGGTGGCCACCGCGGCGGCGTTGGAGCGGGACGGTTCCCGCGCAGAGGCACTTGCCGGGGTGGTGCATCGCATGGCTGACAACGGTTTCGACGGGCCACCGCTAGCGGAATGGACGGTGCCGAACTGAATCGGTCGGTGCTGGGACTTGGGTGACCGGATCGGGGAGACTTTGGTTATGGCGCCGATTGTTCCGATAGCACCCGGAGTGTTTCGTATCCCCACGTTCTCTGATGCGATCAACACCTTGGTGGTGGTCGATGACGACGGTTCGGTGGCAGTGGTCGACACCGGTTTGAAACGGGCGTCGGGTCGGATCGTTGCCGGACTGGCCGCCATCGGGAAACACCCCCGGGACGTGCAACGGATCATCCTCACCCACGCCCACAACGACCACGCCGGTAGTGCTGCGGACCTGGTGCACCGCACTGGCCTGGCCGGGGTGGGGCTGCACCGTGCCGACGCCGACTACGCCGAGGCCGGGGTGTCCCCACCGATGAACCAGCAGGCGTTGCTGGGTCGGTTGTTCACACGAATGTCGGCCGGTGGTTTCGATCCGGTGCCGGTGGCGGAGAACTTTTCCGACGGCCAACTGCTCGCCATTGCTGGTGGGTTGCGGGTGCATCACACGCCCGGTCACACCCCCGGTCACATCAGTTTGCTGCACGAACCGACTGGGGTGCTGTTCACCGGTGATGCGATCTGGAACCCGCTGGGTCGGATGACCTGGCCGGTGGCGGCGTTTTGCACGTCGACGGAACTGAACCAGCAGTCCGCGCACGTGTTGGGGGAGTTGGACTACCGGGTGGCGGCCTTCACCCACGGTCCTCATATCCGCGATAACGCCCGGGAATCGATTCGGGGGTTCCTGCGGCGCAAGGGACTATAGTCCGGTCGGTACCATTAGCGGGTATCTCCCCACTTCGTAAAGGACGCCATGACCGACCGTGCCGATTCCGCCCCGGACGCGACCGAGGAGGTCTACGACCCGGAGCAGTTGCAGCAGCGCTGGCTACCCGTCTGGGACGAGC
>JAHZLH010000070.1 GCA_022599915.1 Actinomycetes bacterium | reverse complement strand
TCAAGGAATACAAGCGTTATGGCAACCGGCACCGTTAAATGGTTCAACTCCGACAAGGGCTTCGGCTTCATCACTCCCGATGGCGCATCAGAAGACGTCTTTGCTCACTACAGCGAAATCGCTGGCAGCGGGCATCGCAACCTGCAGGAAGACCAGAAAGTCGAATTCGACATCGAGCAGGGTCAGAAGGGCCCGCAGGCCACGAACATCCGCCCGCTGTAGCGGGTAACGCTCGGGGACATGCCGCAGGTGTGTCCCCGAGCGGCTCTGCCTTAGGCAGATCATCGATTCTTAGGCCCAGATATCGGGCCCTCCCCCACCTAGCCAGCACACTAGGTCCTTCTTCGCTCAGCGAGTCCATGCCGCGGTTTTAGTCGCGTTGTACGCGCCAAGTCGACTAAGTAGCGCAGCCTCGGTGAATGCCAATCATGGAGATCCACCAAAACCTCTGGCGATTCTGGCAAAACCCCGTTTCCGGTCGCTGGCCTATCCCCCACTTCGGCAGTAGCTCGCGCGGCCCGCGCACCAGGGGCTTGCGGCCACCAGCACCCGTACCACCCCAAGCGCCGACACCACCTTGCCGTGCTCGCGCCACACGAGCAGCATTGTGAGACACGAATGGGCCAACGGGTCTTGCCCTACGAAGCTAAGTTAGTCCGAGTTAAAGGGCGAGTTTTCGATGCCGATAAGTACTGGGAGGGGAATCAACTTCACTACGGGGGATCCATGTTGTCAGTACGTGTTGTCGCAATAGGAATTGCTGTGCCTATGGCGCTGGGGCTGGGGCTGGTAGCACCTAGCGCTGCGTTTGCAGCAGCCGAGGCCGGCGAAGGCGATGTATCGCAACGCGCGAAATCCACAGCGAAAGTAACCCTGAAAGGCCCCAAGAACGATCCGATCAGTGGTCGTCCGTTCCGGGTGAAGGGCAAGGCTTTCGATTCACAACGCGACAAGGTGACCCGGGCTAAGGTCCGCATCCAGCGCAAGAGGGGTCAGAAGTGGAAGACCGTTGACACCACGAAGACCAACAATAATGGTCGATACCGGACCAAACTGTCACTGTCGCAGAAGAAGTCCAAGGTCAAACTACGCGCGAAATTAGTGCGGCCACAGCGGGTGAAAGGCGCGGTCAGCAAGACTCTGCGACTGACCTTCCGTCAGCCTGCGGTATTAGTGCCATCAGCACCCCTCGCCGTGACAACGGCTTCCAAGGCACTTGCAGTCCGGCTGACCTGGCAGGCCCCCGAAGTCCAAGCTGGACTCACCGGTTATCGAATCCAATCCGATTCTGGCAGCGGTTGGACCGATGTGGCTGCATCGACCGGTAACGTCACCACCAGCTACGACGTGGCTGTGACTCGAGGTGTCAGCTACCAGTTCCGCGTTGCTGCGATCAACCAGAATGGCCAGAGTCCCTGGTCAACGGTTAGCGTGCCGGATCAGGCGATCGATGTGATCGCGACGCTGAACCTCGATGACTGGATTGTGGGCGTCGCGGTCATGGACGGCGATATTTACGCTGGGGTCCACGGCGACAACGACAACTACATTGCACAGATCGATCCGGAGACCTTCGACATAGAGCGGCGCCTTCCGGTGGCCCTGGCTGACAACGAGTGGATATCGCGTTTCACTGCCGACAATGGCTGGTTTTATGTCGTGACTTCACATCACGTGACTTCACCCGACGCCGAGCAACCTGATTCGCGACTCTTGGTCATGAACGCGGCAAGTAGTCAGGTGGCGTCAGTGACGACGTTGTCGGAAAGCTTGGCACAGTGGGGTGCCTTGCAAGCCACCAACGGCAAGGTCTATCTGTCGGTACTCGGAGCCGGTGGCACACCTGGTTCCGATGGTCGGCTAGTACAGATCGATCCAGCAACTGGTCAGGAACTTGCCTCCGTCGATGAGAGCCAGTTTTACTGGAGACTAACGACCGCCGGCGGATATCTTTACGCCTCCGCCGATCTCGATGATTTAACACACGTCACCGCGATTTTCGACACCGAGACCAACGCTTTGGTCAAGAGCATCCCAGCGAACTTCGCTGGCGTAGCCGGAGATCGCGTCTACCTCGTCGAGTCCGACGCCACGTCCAGCACGATCTTTGTTGTCGACGCTCGCAGCCACACCACGCTCGAGACTCGGTCAGTGGACGCCATTGTCGCCAGTGTCGCGGCCGCCGACGGCTACCTCTACCTGGGAGTCATAGACCCCTCGGGGAATCCGGAAGCCGGCACCGCCAAGAACCAGGTACTGATCATGGAACGCGACAGCGGACAGATAGTCGACTCGCTAGTGTTCGACGGCGTCTTTTGCGTTGTGCAGAATGTTGGCGCCCAGGTGATCGTTGCGGTCTTCCGTGGCCCCGGCGATTCTGATACCTACCTCATCGGCTGACGATCGCCCTACCGCCGGAGCGATCAGCACCGCGCGCAGCGGTTCTCTTGGACCTCTCCTGGTGGTGCTGCGGTAAAGCGTCGCTGCGGCTGGCCGAGTAGTCCGGCCAGTCTGGCAGCTGCACCATCCGGGACGCTGTCAGCCAGGTCACACACAAGACTTTTTCAGTTCGCTTCGTGGGCTGCCGACAACCAATGAGAACTGAGTATTCATACGGGGGTGAACTCATGAGGCAACACGTCGTGTCGGTAGCGTGTGCAGCTCTTGGGCTCACCCTGTTG
>JAHZLH010000069.1 GCA_022599915.1 Actinomycetes bacterium | reverse complement strand
GACGGCGATTGTGTTGCCGACGGTGTTGGTGGCGGTGTCGATCACCGACACGTTGTTGTTCTCGAAGTTGGGGACGTAGGCGGTGCTGCCGTCGGGAGTGATGGCCACCCCAGCCGGTTCGTCGCCGACGGCGATTGTGGTGGTGACGGTGTTGGTGGCGGTGTCGATCACCGACACGTTGCTGTTCTCGAAGTTGGTGACGTAGGCGGTGCTGCCGTCGGGAGTGATGGCCACCCCAGCCGGGTTGTTGCCGACGGCGATTGTGGCGGTGACCGTGGGGGCCGCTAGCGCTGCCGGTAGTCCGGCAATCAGGAGTGCCCCCACTAATACCGCCGCCAAGTAAAACCGACTCCCACGCAAAACCATGCCTACCTCCGTATAGACGCTGAGCCAGTCAACCATAGTCGACGGCCCGCCGGGCGCTGCCTGATCAATACAACGGGCCCCACGACCCATGACCCGCCGTTTCGTAATGAGCATTCTTGGCGAGGCGAGTGAGAGGGTTTGGATCGCTGAGACAGACCGCTGGCAGCTGTGCCGGGACCCAAACAGTAGTCCCCAGGTATCCAAATAGGTATTCAAACGAAAATGGCCAGGGAGTGGCCCGTGGGATTTGCCCCAATTCACAAGGAGAGTGAAGCTCCCGCGACTGGATTCGAACCAGTAACCGTCCGATTAACAGTCGGATGCTCTGCCGTTGAGCTACGCGGGATAGCCCGAACATCATAGCGAATCGAATCCTTCCCCTCGACGGCTGTCATCGACCGGATGTTGGCGGCAGTGCCGACACTCAAATCTGCATGATTTTCCGCCGATACCAGGGCTCGCCAGGGCAGTGTGCTCACCGAATAGCCCCGCGAAGGTGGCGCGCAAGATTTCCCCATAGGTCCTACGCTGGCGTAACCTTCAAGTAGTGCCCGCTCTCGGGCGCATCAGGAAGGTCCTGGCAACCGCCTGACATTGCGAAACACCCCCCGATGACCATTCGGGACCCGCGACCTGATCAGTCGAATTCCGCCACGGCAGATCGGCAGCGGAGAGGAACCTTCATGACTACCACTACTGGCTTCGGCGACCTCGGGTTGCACGAGGAACTTGTGGCCGCCCTCGGTCAACTTGGCTACGAGGCGCCTACACCTATTCAGACCGAAAGTATTCCCAAACTTTTGACCGGGCAGGATCTACTAGGTCAGGCTGCCACCGGCACCGGAAAGACCGCCGCGTTTGCGCTGCCGCTGCTCAACCAGTTGCCCGATAGCGACCGTGGCACCGCACCGAGTGCGCTGGTCTTGGTTCCTACTCGGGAACTATGTTTGCAGGTGTCGTCGGCGGTCCATCGCTACGGACGCCCCTTTGATGCCCGCACGTCACCGATCTATGGCGGCCAACCCATCTCCCGGCAAATCAAGGCGCTGAAACAAGGCCGCGACATCGTGATTGGCACTCCCGGTCGGGTCTTGGATCATCTGCGGCGCGGCACGCTGGACCCGTCAGCGATCGCGACGGTGGTCTTAGACGAAGCCGACGAAATGCTCGACATGGGTTTCGCGGAGGATCTGGAAGCGATCCTGGATCAGTTGCCCGCCGATCGGCAAACCGTGCTGTTTTCCGCGACTATTCCACGCCGAATCCGCGGGTTGATCGATCAGCACCTGAACAATCCCATCCGCATTGAGATCAAAGCGGAGAAGCTCCCCGAGTCCGAGCAGCCCCAGGTACGGCAAAACAGTTACCTGGTGCCGCGTTCGCACAAGGTTGCGGCGTTGTGTCGGTTGGTGGATATCGAGTCGCCAGATGCGGCACTGATCTTTTGTCGGACCCGTGACGAAGTTGACCAACTCGCCGAAGAACTGAACGGCCGGGCGTATCGCGCTGCCGCTTTGCATGGCGGGATGGATCAAGGACAGCGGACCCGAATCCTGGGACTGCTGCGCAACCGACAGGCTGAACTGTTGGTAGCGACCGACGTCGCTGCCCGGGGACTGGACATCTCGCACCTGACCCACGTCATCAACTACGACGTGCCGTCCTCACCGGAGTCTTACACCCACCGGATTGGCCGGGTCGGTCGCGCGGGGCGTACTGGGGTGGCGTTGACCATCGCGGAACCGCGGGAACAGCGCCAACTGTCTTTCATCCAGCGCATTACCGGGCACAAGATTGAACTGCGCCAGGTGCCGACGGTGGAGAACGTCCGGCAACGCCGGTTGTCGGTAACTCGCGACGCCATTGAGCAAGCGGCGTTGGACAAGTCCTCATTGCACGCCTATCGAGAGATGCTGGCGTCGCTAAGTGAAGATCTGGGCGAACAGCAGGCAGCGCTTGCGGCGATTCATATTGCTCATACCTTGGGGTCTCGGGACAGTCTGGATGAGGAGATCCCACAGGTGGAGCCGCAGCAGCGCGACAAGTCGCGGTCCGGAAATCGGCATCGGCCCCATCGCGGTGGCAAGCCTGGCCGACACCGAAGCAGTCGCGGGGATGGCAAGTATTCATCAGACGGTCGGCGCAAGCACTCCGGCAAGCAGGACTCGAGTCGCTCCGGGGACCACTCCGGGGACGAGAACAGTTATTCCGGTAAGAAGCGTGATAAGTCCGGCGGCAAGGACTCCTACGGTGGCAAGAGCAACAAGGCCGCAGGCAAGGGCAAATCTGGCGGAAAGGGCAAGTCCGGCAGTAAAGGTAAGCCAACCGGCAAAGCCAAGAAGCCCCGCAGCAAGCGCAAGGCCGGCGACGGGAAGTAGCAGCCACCAACAAGGTAGGTGGCTAGCAAACCCGCGGCAGTCGATGCGCTAGCGGGCCTACTGCGGGAACGCTTCCTTCTTCCACGGCCACCACCAACGGTCCACCCAACCGTTGTAGGCGACTAGGTCTTGCTGCGCGCAAGTGGCCGCCTCAGGGGCGGCGGCGAACTCGGTGCCACCGTACGTCGCCCAGAAACTGGCGTCCATCTGCCACTTACCCCGCCATGCGCCGTTGTAACTGACAATGGCGCAGTTCCCGCCGGATTCCCGATCGACGACCGCCGAGGCGGTCCAGGAGGCGACGAAAGCCGCCACTCCCAGATCCTTGCGGTGTTGCGCGGAGTCACGAGCCGCGGCGGTGCGGGTGGGATCTACTGCCGGTGCGGTCACGCCACCCAGCAAGTTCCAGGTGGCGGCAGTCACGACGCCCGTGGCCGGCAAGTTGCTACCGCTTTGCAGGTCCTTCACCGCCGCCTCGGTCAGCGGACCAAAGTAGCCGCTAGTGGGTGACACCCCCAGGGTCTGTTGCAGGGCGACAACCCAGATAGACAAAGCGCCGGGTCGCAATTCCGGCCCGAGCACACCTGGTGCGGGCGCTGACGGCGGGGGAGTCGGATCCGCAGCAGGTTTCGGCTTTGGTACCGGTACCGCGTCACCCAACAGTCGCCAGGTGCGCACGTTCACGACTGGGCGTGCGCGCATGTCGTGGTTGGTTCGGAACGCGCGAACGGCACGTGCGGTCTTCTTGCGGAACACCTTGCGGGCGGGCTTCACACTGAGCGCTCGATTCAGCCGGCGAACCCAATGGCTGCGATCACCTCGGCGCAAGACCGGCCGTTGTTTCGCCTCAGCTTTGGTCAACAACTGATCCGGTTGCGGCACCGTTGCGGCGTTGGCGAGGCTAGGAGCGGCGAACAGCAGGCCCCCGCATAGCAGTGAGCCAGCAGTGAGCGCTGCTGTGGCTGACCTCATCAGTTCACCTCCGGAACGATAGACGACGCTAGCGGTACCGGGACGCAAGTGCGAGCGTTTCCGCGTCTCGTGGGCCTACAAGTGTTGATGTGGTTGCTCCATTCGGGTGACGTCGAAACGCGTTTACGCTTGCGGCTGTGACCTATCCCACGTCGAGATGTGGCCTGGTCGTCTGTGTGAATGAGAAATCTCGGTGAACAATAGGCGCAGACCTGAGGGATGGGGAATGCAGTCAAATATGGATGAGTGGGGCGACCTGCCAGTGCAGAAGGTGCACATCCACGGCTACGAACGTGCGTTCGTCTTGACCGGCTCCGGGCCGGCCTTGCTGTTGATTCACGGCATCGGTATGAACCACCGCACTTGGCGGCCAGTCATTGAGGATCTGGCCAAAAACTTCACCGTCATCGCTCCCGACCTGTTGGGCCATGGCGAGTCCGACAAGCCTCGTGCGGACTACAGCATTGGCGGTTACGCCAACGCCATGCGCGATCTGTTGCTCTTCCTTGACGTTCCTAGCGTGACCGTCGTGGGCCACAGCCTCGGTGGCGGTGTTGCCATGCAGTTCACTTACCAGTTCCCGCAGCTCGTGGAGCGGTTGGTGTTGGTCGCCAGCGGCGGACTAGGACGCAGTGTCAACCCGCTGATCCGGGCGATGACCATCCCTGGTTCCGGTCCACTGCTGGCGTTGTCAGCGATTCCCCGGATTCGCCGGACGGTCATTCCGTGGCTGGAGCGGGCAGCGTCCACCGACTTTCCTGGTAGTCACGACATCCACGGCATGATCGAGGTGTACGAAGATCTCGCCGACGCTCACTCCCGCGCAGCCTTCCGGCACGTCTTACGTGCCGCAGCAGATTGGCGTGGTCAGGTAATCACCATGATCGATCGCGCCTATCTGGCTCGGCACATCCCCACCATGGTGGTCTGGGGTGGTCGCGACCTGATGATTCCGGTGAAGCACGCGTATGCGGCCAAAGAGTTGCTGCCGCAGGCACGCCTGGAAGTATTTGCCGATGCAGGTCACGTGCCGCACGAGGATTACCCGGAGCGGTTCAGCGCCGCACTGACCGAGTTCATTTTGGACACCCCCTCCGCCCATTACGACGGTACGGCCTTCCAACAGGTGCTGCGGGCAGGTGACCAACCCCGTCGTCGCCGGGTGGAAAAAACTCGGACGGCAAAAGCTAGTGAAAGCGAAACTGAAGCGGTTTCAGCCTGACTGATCCGTCAGGAGGATCGCCGATGATTGTGCGCACCAATGGTGCGACGATCGAACTTAGAACTTTCGGGCTTGGGTCCGCGGTGGCACCGGCCGAGTCCAGTCAGACCAACGAGTGCCGGTCCAAAACCACTGGGTGCCGTCTTCCTCGGGGGAGTCGTACCACCCGGGTGGGGCTACATCGCCCATGGACTTGGCCACTCGACGCCACTGCACGAAGGCGGCTATGCCTCCCACCAAAACCACGCCGAACACGAAGGCGAACATGAGGTCGAGTCCACTGGCGAGCAGGCCGGAGGACACGCCACCGGCCAGCAGTGCAACGAGCGCCATGATTAGCCCCGCGGGGATTCCCCAGGAGAGCCCTACCTGTATCGGTGACATCTGCTGCTTCATCTCGCACCTCGTTCCTCCGGCAGGACTTCCGTCCCGCCGGTATCGGCATTGTCTTACCTTCGTCGCGACCGCGGAGGCCATTTAGCAAAATTGCGCGTGTCACCCGTTCGCTTGGGCGTACGGAGTCCGCGCAGTTAGTGCGGAAGGGTGACGACGTCTCGTTCCCGGCGTCGCCACAACAAGGTTAACCCGTGGACAGTGGTCGCGGTTTACTCGACCCCAGCCCGTGGGAGGCAAGGTGGCCGAGGTAGGAGCCGACGGTTTCGATCTGCGACACGATGCGCTCGGCCAGTGCTTGCTCACCGGAATGGAAGGCCCCGATCCGGGCGATGCTGAGGGATTCCAGCACTCGAGCGAAAGTATGGTGCTCAGCGTGGCCCGCCTCCGGCTGGCCCAAGCGAGCGGCCAGGAGGGCACGCGCCAACAAATCTCGACAGGCAGTAACCAACTCCGGTTCCCGGCCCCGAGTGTTCACACTGCGGGCTCCCCGCTGGAAACGCGGTGATAGCAGGTCGAGGTCCTGGAGCCGACCACCTCGCCATTTGCGCATCGGTGAGCGAGCAACTTGGGCATGAGTGGTGTGTGCTAGCGCCACCCAGTCCGGTGGAATCCCGAGATCATCAGCGGTTTGGCGCCGCGCTTGGTCCAACGCTGCTGTCGGAGAAGCCTGCTCGACGCTGGCGAGCGGATCCTCCCCGGTGAGCTCAATCAGGACCGCAGCCACATCGGATTCCGCCATGTGGTCCGTCAGCGTGGTAACCGGATCGGCCGCCCATTCGGGCGTGAGATCCGCCGGGGGAGGCATCTGCTCCAGCACTAAATCACGGGCGATGCTCAGGTCGTTGACCTCACGGGGAGAGGTGTCTGTTTCTTCAGCGGCCGCTGCAACCAGGTTCTCCAACAAGATGAGTCGAGCCAGGTGTATCGCGACTGGTTGCGGCAGCGACTCCCGTGATTCGACAGCGCTGACGGCTGCAGGAAGCGAACCAGCGGTGACCTCCGTCAGCCCTGCGACAACTGCTGCCGCGATGCCGGGTTGTCGTAGACAGGTATTCAAACTGTGGTCACCGAGGGAACCGTCGGCAGCCACGTCAATGGCTTGCGGGAAGCGCATCCCGATCGGGCGCCCGCGGGTCACTGCGTCGGCTGGGTTGAACACGTTGATCCAGCCCCTCACCCGGTGGTAGGGGAAGCTGAGTGGCAGGTCCAGTGCCGTCGGGGGCAACCGTCGTCGTGCAAGGCTGGTCGCCGCAGTAATCAGCAGCGGGATTTCTACGGTGCCGGGCAGATGTGGCAGCAGGTCTAAGGCGACAAGCGCACCGAGGCTGTGCGCGACGATGACGACCTCACCATCGTCGGGCATCAACTCCAGCACTCGCTCCCGGATAGCCCGGCGCAGTCGGTCATCACGGCAGTAGCGACTGACCTCGTCGTAGATCACGCCGAGGACGAACCGTTCGCCAATCGCGTCGATTGCACTTGGGATCCGGTCAAAGCCTCGGCGCCGGTAGGGCCACTGCGATTGCGATCCGGCGGCTATCAACTCGCGATGCAACCCGGCTTGCCGGGTGCGGTAGTGGCGCCGCGCCAGCAGGTGCGGGTCGGGCCGCAGATCGCCGATCCGGTGTGGTGCATCCGCCTTAGTTTTGCCGCTGAGTAGGTCGGAGTAGTCGGGTGCATAGACATCGACGTCGGCCAATCCATCGGGGGCCGCTTCCGCCAGCGCCGGCCACCAGTCCCGCCGGGTACCGTCATCGCCGACACCATGCAGGTACAACAACCTCATGCCAGCTCCTAGGGGATGACGCACCACCGACGCTGCGGTGTCGCGAGGGAATTCTGCCACATTCCAGACAAATCTGATGGAACAGTTTCCGGTTGCGCTGCACGCGAACGGGCGGGTCTACCACTGCGGCTGACTCCGCTCGGCTACGGTGGGCGGTGGAAACCCGGCTGGAGGCGACTATGCCTGTTGTTGAGTCGCAGATTGACCCCGAGTCCGATGGTCCGCGGGCAAACCGAGACCACCACGCTGCTTTAGCGCAAGATCTGCACAAACGACTGGAGTCCGCCTCCCTGGGCGGGCCGGAAAAAGCGCGGCTGAAACACAAGAGTCGAGGCAAACTGTTGCCCCGCGAACGGGTGGACCATCTACTCGACCCCGGCTCACCTTTCCTGGAGCTGTCACCACTGGCCGCCGACGGAATGTACGGCGACGCGGCACCAGCCGCTGGCATCATCACCGGCATCGGGCGGGTGTCCGGTCGGTTGTGCATGGTGATCGCCAACGACGCCACCGTTAAGGGCGGCACCTACTATCCGATGACGGTGAAGAAGCATCTGCGGGCACAAGAGATCGCCGCGCAGAACCGGCTACCCGCCATCGCGCTGGTGGATTCCGGTGGTGCGTTCCTGCCGATGCAGGATGAGGTGTTTCCGGACCGGGAGCACTTCGGTCGGATCTTCTACAACCAGGCGCGACTCTCCGCGATGGAAGTTCCGCAGATCGCCGCGGTGCTCGGGTCCTGTACCGCTGGTGGTGCCTATGTGCCGGCCATGAGTGACGAGGCCGTGATCGTGCGCAACCAGGGCACTATCTTCCTGGGCGGTCCACCGCTGGTGCGCGCCGCGACTGGGGAAGTGGTCACCGCTGAGGAACTCGGCGGCGGCGAGGTGCATTCGCGGATCTCCGGGGTGACTGATCACCTGGCTGAGGACGACCCGCATGCGTTGCAGATTGTGCGGCAGATCGTGGACACCTTTCCACCGGCAGAGAATCCGCCGTGGGAAGTCACCGATAGCGTGGAGCCGCAGTACCCGGCTGATTCCATCTACTCGGTGGTGCCCAGCGACTTGCGCACCCCCTACGACGTTCGGGAAGTCATCGCTCGGTTGGTGGACGGCAGCGACTTCACCGAGTTCAAGGCCGAATACGGCACCACGCTGGTGACCGGGTTCGCCCGGATCCACGGTCAGCCGGTCGGAATCATCGCGAACAACGGCGTGCTGTTCTCCGAGTCCGCACTAAAAGGGGCACACTTCATCGAGTTGTGCGACCAACGGCGCATCCCGCTGTTGTTCCTGCAAAACATCAGTGGCTTCATGGTGGGCCGCGACTACGAAGCCGGTGGCATCGCCAAACACGGCGCCAAGATGGTGACCGCGGTGGCGTGCGCACGAGTGCCCAAACTGACCGTCGTCATCGGTGGCTCCTACGGGGCGGGCAACTATTCCATGTGTGGTCGGGCCTACTCGCCGCGGTTCCTGTGGATGTGGCCCAACGCCCGGATCTCAGTGATGGGTGGGGAACAGGCGTCCTCGGTATTAGCCACTGTTCGTCGGCAACAGTTCGAGGATGCTGGCGACGAGTGGGACCCCGCGGACGAGGAAGCGTTCAAGGAACCCGTGCGCGCGGCATATGAGGAAAAAGGCAACCCCTATTACGCCACCGCGCGACTGTGGGACGACGGCATCATCGACCCCGCCGACACCCGCCGCGTGGTGGGAATGGCGCTAGCCGCATGCGGCCAGGCACCACTGGAACCGGTGTCTCGCGGAATCTTCCGGATGTGACCCCATGACCACCAACCAACCGTTGTTCCCTGCCGTTCTAGTCGCGAATCGTGGCGAAATCACCGTCCGGGTAATTCGCACGTTACGGCGACTCGGTATCCGATCCGTCGCGGTCTATAGCGATGCCGACGCCAACGCCGCCCACGTGCAGGCTGCGGACAGTGCAGTACGGATCGGCCCAGCAGCCGCTGCCGAGTCCTACCGCAATATCCCGGCAGTGATCGCCGCCGCCCGCGAATCCGGAGCCAGCGCCATCCACCCCGGCTACGGGTTCTTAAGCGAAAACGCCGACTTTGTTTCCGCCTGCGAAGAAGCGGGCATCACCTTCATCGGCCCCGGAGCTGCAGCCGTAGCGGCGATGGGGGACAAGATCGCCGCCAAGAACCGGGTCGCGGCCGCCGGAGTGCCAGTGGTTCCCGGTCGGCACGACCCCGATATGGACGACGCACAGGTCCAGGCCGCTGTCATCGAGGTCGGATTTCCGGCGCTACTCAAGCCATCAGCCGGTGGCGGTGGCAAGGGCATGCGGATCGTGCGGCAGGAAACTGACATCGCTGAAGAGATCGCCGCCGCCCGCCGCGAAGCAACCACAGCATTCGGTGACGACACGTTGCTGGTGGAGCGGCTCATCGAACGCCCCCGCCACATCGAGGTGCAGATCCTGGCTGATCAGTTCGGCACCGTGCGTCACTTGGGGGAGCGCGAATGCAGCTTGCAGCGCCGCCACCAGAAAGTGATCGAGGAAGCGCCGTCGCCATTCGTCGGCTCGGAACTGCGCGAGCGGTTAGGGCAGGCGGCCATCGACGCTGCCAAATCCTGTGGCTACCTGGGCGCGGGCACGGTGGAGTTCATCGTGGACGCCAACGAGGCTGGCACCTTTTTCTTCTTGGAGATGAACACTCGGCTGCAGGTGGAACACCCGGTCACCGAAGAAATCACTGGCTGGGACCTCGTCGAGTGGCAGGTGCGCATCGCCGCCGGGGAACCGCTGCCGGAAGGGCCGGCGGGAGTTCCACTGACCGGGCACGCCATCGAAGCGCGCGTCTACGCTGAAGATCCCGGCCAAGGCTTCCTCCCCTCCAGCGGACAGTTGCTGCTGGTGCAGGAACCGGACTCCGCCCGCGTCGACAGCGGTGTGCTGACTGGCCAAAGCATCAGTACCTTCTACGATCCGATGATCGCCAAGGTGATCGCCCGCGGCAGTGACCGCGCTGAGGCGTTGGCTCGATTGGATCGAGCGTTGGCCGACACCGCCTACCTTGGGGTGACCACCAACGTCGCCTACCTGCGCGGGTTGCTGGCGTTGCCGGAGGTGCAAGCCGGTGATCTGCACACCGGGCTGATCGAAGAACACCCGGAACTGACCGAGGCCACCACCCCGGACGACCACGACCTCGCCGCAGCCGCGCTGCTGCGAGTCGCGGAACTAGCACCAGCTGACACCAGCGACCCGTGGTCAATCCCCGACGGGTGGCGGATCACCGGTCGAGCACCCATCGGGGTGCGGGTGCGATCAGCGGCCGGCACTGTCGCCGACATTGACGTGCGTGGGTTGCCGCAGCACGCTGACATCAGCATCGACGGTGGTGCCACCCAGTCGACCAGCATGCAAGGGTCGTTGGGTCGGTTGGAGATTGCGTTGGCGGAGCGCACCCGCCGCTACGCCGCTGCGGTAGAACCGGGCGGCGATGTGGTGTGGCTGGCCAGCGGTGGCCGGTCGCTACGGTTAGTGGAGATCGATCGGCTGCAAGCAGAATCGCGGGCCGGTGCTGGTGCCAGTAGCGGTTCCGTGCGCAGCCCGATGCCGGGCACTGTGATCGCAGTCGCGGTGTCAGCCGGAGATCACGTCGCCGAAGGTGACCCACTGGTCACCGTGGAAGCGATGAAGATGGAGCACACCCTTAAAGCACCGGCCGCCGCGACCGTCGCCGAGGTACGGGTGGCCGTAGGCCGGCCGGTGGCTTTGGATGAGGCGTTGGTGTTGTTGGATTCAACGGACAGCGATGACTGACCGATCGTTGCCGATGGTGCAGCCGCTGTCCGGTCTGCCGGAGCGAGTCACCATCTGGGAAGTCGGCCCCCGCGACGGGCTGCAAAACGAGTCTGCCGTGATCCCGGCTGAAGTGAAGTCGGAGTTCATTCGCCGACTCGTCGCGGCTGGGTTGCCGGTGGTGGAAGCAACCTCATTTGTCCGGCCTGAGTGGGTGCCGCAACTGGCTGACGCGGCCGAGGTGATGGCCGCCCTGCCCGAGGCGCCCGGCGTGCGATTCCCGGTGCTGGTGCCGAACCTGCGGGGACTAGACGCCGCCCGGGCTGCTGGGGCGCGCGAGATAGCGGTGTTCGCCAGCGCCACCGAAACTTTCGCCCGCAAAAACCTGAATCGGGCGCTGGCAGAGCAGATGACCATGTTCGGACCCGTCATCGAGCAGGCCCGGTCGGGGGAGATGCCGGTACGTGGCTATGTGTCGATGTGTTTCGGCGACCCGTGGGAAGGGGCGGTGTCGCCGGCGGCGGTCGTGCGAGTGTGTGACGAGTTGTGGCAAGCCGGTTGTACCGAACTGAGTTTGGGCGACACCATCGGCGTCGCCACCCCCGGTCTGGTCCACGACCTGATCAATCGGTTGACCACAGCCGGCATCCCGGTGGCTGCTCTTGGCGTGCATTTCCATGACACTTACGGTCAAGCCCTCGCCAACACGTTGGCGGCGCTGCAATCCGGAGTCACCACAGTGGATGCCAGCGCCGGCGGGTTGGGTGGTTGCCCGTACGCGAAGTCCGCTACCGGAAACCTGGCCACCGAAGACTTGGTCTGGCAGTTGAACGGCTTGGGCGTTCACACCGGAGTCGATCTCGACCTACTGGTCACGGCCAGTGACTGGTTGGCCGGAGTTCTCGGCCGGCCGAGCCCGAGTCGGGTGGTACGGGCCCTGTCACCGAGTTCCTAGCGGGAGACTCCCCCCCCGTTCGCTCGATCCAGCGATGTGTTGTTTGGTCTTGGGTCGCTGCCAGCGACTAACCTCATGCCTAGATACCGCATAGCCCAGCGCGGCGTGCGGTCGCGAGGAGGTCGGGCAGCGTGACACCGAAGCAGCCGCAGAAAATCCTCGGTGGGTTCTCGCGCGCACTGCTGCAGCAACGGCTTCGTGGTACCACCGTGGTGCCAGTGCCGTCACCGGACTGGGCCAGGCAAGACAGCGGGCCGCAGCCACCGCACTACAATTGGCTGATCCGGGCGGACTACCAGTTACCCAACGAACGCTTCGCACGCTACCTCGACGTCCCGGAACACAACCTGATCGACCTGGTGGAACAAGCCGCGTTGCCGCTGACCCGCGATCAGGTCGTGGTGGTGCGCCCGATCGGCAGTATCAGTTACGCCCGAGACCACAACGGTTTGGATTGGGACCTGGTTCGCGACTTGGACATTTGGGTGTACCTGTCGCATCGCTCTCTCGCTGGCCGACATTGGCGACAATTACATCGTGAGTTGCAGGACCGCTGCTACCGAACAATGAAGCAGCACGGACTGTGGGTGCAGCAAAGTTCCGACACCGGAAATACCTTCCTCAAATCCGAGACCGGCCGACCGCGGATGGTAGAGGTGAAAGTCGCCGATGTGGCCTGGTTGACGGCCGGTTTGCGGCACGCGCATCGGCGACGTTCCCACCTGTTCCACACGCCGCGGGCGGCGCATTTTGACAGTCCCCGACTGGAGTGGGCGGGCTACTTGCCATACGAGAACTACTTCCCCAGTGCGGCTGGCGAGCAGACCTTCGCCGCTGCAGTGGGTTCACTCACGATCGCCCAAACTAACTATGGGCTGCTGCACGCATTCGGCGAGAACTTGGCGGAGGCATATCGAAACCTTGCCCCGGCGCGGACAGTTCGAGCGATCGCCCAGCGACGCTGGTTCTTCCGCACCGGCCGCAAAGCGCTGAAGAAAGAACTCATGTTGGCGACACTCTTGGGCGACGAAACTCGCCACTCCGAGGCTGTGCGGGGATTGCATGCAATGACCACCGGAATCCCTATGGTGGACAGTCGCACGGGCCGGCGGGAATTCTTAGCCGCCCGGGCGAGTGCGGTGCAGCGGTTGCGACTGCTGGACTATCCGCAGTTGCGGCGTGATGTGGAGGCGGCAGTAGCGCGCAGTCTGGACGTGGAGCGCGCGTCCGAAACAGTGAACAGCACGGCCGGCTGAAAGCAGCTGACCGTCGGCGCACGAGTATCCGCTGAGGCGGCGGGGATGCGGGGCGATGGCCTGGAAGTGTGGGGGGGTATGTCGAGTTTGTCCGGGTTTGCGGTTCTCGAGTTGGAGCTTTGATCGGAAACCAGTTTTCGCGCCTGCTAACGCGCGACCATGGTTAGGGCAGTTCAAGTCCGAGGGATTGGGCTGCTGCCATCGCCGCGAATCGGGTATCGGTAGCCAGTAGGTCGGCGGGAGAGCCGGTTTCCACGATGCGGCCCTCGTCCAGCACGATGACCTGATCAGCCGACAACACGGTGGCGAGGCGGTGGGCGATCACCAAGTTGGTGCGGCCACTCATCAACCGATCTAGTGCTTCGTGGACGAGCACTTCGCTGTCACTGTCGAGGGCGTTAGTGGCTTCGTCCAACACCAACAAACTGGGGTCCGCCAGTACCGCGCGGGCAATAGCGATGCGTTGGCGTTGCCCACCAGATAGTGCCTGGCCGCGTTCACCGACCTTGGTGCCAAACCCGTGCGGGAAGGCAGTGATGAACTCCCAAGCGTTGGCCGCGCGGGCGGCATCCGCCACCTCCTCACGAGATGCGTCTGGCCTGCCCAGGCGAATGTTGTCGGCAATGCTGCTGGACAGCATCGGTGCGTCCTGGGGGACGACCCCCATCGAACTACGTAGCTCGGACAGGTCTTGCTCGCGAACATCGAGTCCGTCCACGGACACGGTGCCAGCCTGCGGGTCGTACAGGCGAGCAATCAACTGCGCGATGGTGGACTTACCTGCTCCCGACGGTCCCACCAACGCCACGGTGCTGCCCGGTTCGATGGTGAAAGTGATCTGGTCCAGCACGACTGCGTCGCGGCCCGGGTAGGAGAATGTGACGTCCCGCAGCGCTACCGCTCCGCTGCGGTCGGGAATCGTGGTGGTGTTGCCGCGATCCGTCACGTTGCCGCCGGTGACTTCTTCGGTGGGTTCAGCAAGCAGCGCCACCACCCGTTCTGAGGCGCCGAGTCCTTGAGCCAGCCGCGAATATTGATCCACGATGGTGGACAACCCTTCAGCGACGAACCTCGCGTAAAGCAGGAACGAGACCAACTCACCGGCCGTGAGTGTGCCGGAACGCACCTGACTGCCGCCCAACCACAACACCGCAACGATCGTGGCCGACGCCAAGAACATCATCGCTGGGGTCCACCGAGATTTCACCCGCGCCCGGTTCAACCCTTGTTCGATGACGCCCTGCAGGCGCTGGTGGTAGTTGCGCGCTAACGAGCGTTCCGCGCCGAACCACTTCACTACCCGCGCCCCGGACAGCGCATCAGCGGCGAGGGCGTTCGTGGACGCGAGGCCGTTTTGATAGCCGCGGGACAGATCCCGCATCCGAGTGCCGTACTTCGCCCCGACTACCACCGCAATCGGCACCGCCGCCAACACGATCAGCGATAACGGTAGGTCAATGGCGATCAGCAGCACCGCACCACCGATCACGGTGATCCCGGAATACACCAACTGTGGTCCGGCACCGGCCACCGATCCGTAGACGAACGCCGCGTCAGAGATCAGTCGGGAGGACAGCGCCCCGCTGGGGCGGGAGTCCAAGAACGCGAGCGGGAACCGGATCATGCGGTTGAACAGCGCGCTGCGGATGTCGTTGACCGCATGTTGGCCCGCGTGAGCGAGCGTGCGAATCCGCACCCCAGCCAATATTGCTTGTCCGGCGAAGATCCCGATCAGCAATAACGCCGACCGTGACAAGTCGCCACTGTCGGGGTCGAGGGCGGAGTCCACCAGGGTGCCGAGGATCCACGGGAAGCCCAGCCCGAGCAGGCCGGATACCGCGGTGGCCACGAGGGCGGCGATCAGCCAGCCGCGGTAGGGCCGCACATACGGCCACAGCGCAGCCAGCAGTTGCCAGTCGCTGCTGCTGATGCGGCGACCGTCGGTGTCCTTGGCCGTCGGCGGCGTATTCGCCATACCCCATTCCTACCGGAGGACAGGCCCGGTTGGGGAAGGGTCCTGCTTGGCTACCGCGATCTCGGGTAGGTGAGGGGGAATCCTCTCCGTGCGAACCGTATGGTGGATTAATGATGCCGAAGCAGGAGTTCACCCCGAGTCGAACCGGCTCAGTGAGCGTGGTGCGAATGCGTCATCGCTGGCGGATGGGGGACTGGCGGGGTGATCTGAGTCGTGATCTGAGCAAGGTCGTGGACCTAGTGGATGGTGCCGGTGTCCATGTGTACTTGGTCGGTGGCTTAGGGCTAGCAGTCCGTAGTGATGACTTCTACCGCAACCACGCCGATGTCGACTTGGCCGTGTTCCTGCCGGAGTTGCCGCAGTTTCTGCAGCGACTTGCAGGCGCGGGCTACCGGCTGTGTGCAGCTACCGCCGGATTCCCCATTTCGCCGTGGCATCGGGTCGATCGGTTTCGTCCAGTCACTGTGGGCGAGGTCATGTCCGATCCGGATGGCGGCTGTTTGCGACTCGTGCGGAGCGATGCGGAAACCGGAGTGTTGTTCACCTCCCGACGAACCGACGTCATCGACTTGCTTTTACTGAGTGACCGAGCGGAGCGGATCGTGCTGCACGGGTACGACTGCGAAGTACCGCGCACCGATTTCTTCCCGGATCATCCGATGGCCAACAGCAGCTATCTGCGCTTGCCGAATCTGCGATACAAAGCGCATCTACCGATTTCCTGGCCCAGGCAGCGCCAAGATCTTGCTGTCGCTGGACTCGCCTCCTAACCCGGCCAGGTAGTGCGTGAGATCACACAACAGGTGTCGCTTCATCTGAATGAATCAGGCTTGTGCGGGAATGGGAGTGTGTACTGCTGAAGTGCACAGGAGCCAGGGAGGACGCTCTATGACGAATATTGAAAACACTCAAATCCCCGCCGACGACCAGGAACTTCAGGTCACCCCGGACAAGACCAAGTCAGCGACCGGCTGGAAGGTTGCGACCGCAATCTTCGCCGCTGGCGCCATCGGGGCGGGTGCCTGGGGCCTGTCGGTCACGGCAACCAACAACGACCTTGAGGCTCAGGTGACCACTCTTGAGCAGCAGATCGATGGCTTGCAGGGAACTGTTGACGACCAGCAGGCAGCCGGCAAGGCGTTGGCGACCCTGGGCAAGGCTGAGATTGCCACGCTGCAGGCTGAGTTGGCTGGGTTGACTGCTGCCTACGACGACATGCAGAAGCAGTCCGAGCAGGTGCTAGCTGCGGTCGAGAAGGAATACCAGGCGGCGGAAGAAGCACTGCAGACTGCTGAGGAAGCTGTCACTGCCGCTGCCGCCCAGCAGCAGGTAGACCGTGAGGCCTACCAAAACGCTGCCGATTCGGTTGTGGCTGCGCAGCAGGCCGTATTGGACCTGTTGATCGAGGTCATCAACGTAGTGGAGAGCGCTGCGTAGTCAACTCAACCACTCATCGAGCGGGGCTGATCTGATGATTGGCCCCGCTCGCAACTGGCGGGGTAGGTGGTCGCAGATACCCCTACCGGTAGCCCACTGCGCTAGGGTCCCAGCATGATGACGCGCAGTGCAGCCCCCCGGTGGAAACTGGCCGCGGCGGTAGTCGCCGCGGCGGCCTTGGCGGTCACCGGTTGTTCCAGTGATTCCGACGATAGTGACGGTTCTGGTGAAGTCTTCCTAGAAGCGGCGACGGACACCGGCTCGGACCCATTCACGGACTCCGTGGCGGCCACTCCCAGCGCGGCTCCTGCTCCGGATGAGTCGGCGGAGCCCAACGCCGCCGCATCGGAAGCTGACGGCGACGGGTCGGGCGACAGCGCCGGCACTGAAGTGGCGACCGAAACGGGTACTGACGCGGGCCTATACGGTGGCTCGCTGGACGCCCAGGTCTGTGATCGTGGCAAACTCATTAGTTTCCTCGAAGAGAACCCGGACAAGGCCGCCGCCTGGGTGGACGTGTTGAACGTGTCCGTTGGCGAGATTTCGGTGTACGTGGGTTCGCTGGCTCCGGTGATTTTGCGTCAAGACACCCGGGTCACTAATCACGGCTATGCGGATGGCCAAGCGACCGAGCGGCAATCGATCCTAGAGGCCGGCACCGCGGTGCTGGTGGACGAGTTCGGCATGCCGCGGGTGCGCTGTGAGTGTGGCAATCCGCTGCTGGCGCCGATTGCAGTCACCAGCGGACCGGACTACGTCGGAACGCCCTGGGACGGTTTCGACTCCGCAACCGTGGTGCGGATCGACCCCGGCGAGGCCGTGAAGGTACTCATCGTCATCAGCATTGAAACCGTTAAGGAGATTGAGGTGCCAGTGGGCAAGGGCGCCCAGCCCGAACCGTCACCGAGTGGCAGCCCCTCCGCTTCCGCTTCGCCCACTGGTTCCCCGACGACCGCCAGCGGCAGCCCGTCGGCTTCTCCAACTAGTGGCGGCGGCGACAACGCTGAGTACACCAACTGCAACCGCCGCTACGGCGAGCTGGTGCGCGACCTGACGTTGGCCGGTGGCATCGATCCCTCCGATGCCGACCGTTGGGCTGCGCAGGCCGAAGAAGCAGCGAACAAGGCGAACTCGGGGGACCTCGCTGGTGCGACCGAAATCATTTGCGGCACCGTGTCGGAAATGGAGGCGGTGCTCGCCGGCGGGTAGCGAGCCGCTATCCGCGCAGCGCGCGGATCCTGGCCAGCGAGGTCTCCAGTTGGTCACGTGACAGGTCGCCGTTGCGGAGAGCGGCGACCACCGCATTGATGACCGGCTTAATGTTGCTGGTGCACACCATCGCCCAATCCACGCCCGCCTGCAGCGCAGCCACCACGGCACCGGACTCACTGAGGCCGCGAGCGCTAGTGGCGGCGGCCATGGACAGTGAATCGGTCACGATTACGGCCTCGGGACCGGCTTGGTCTCGCAGCACTCGGATCGCTTTCGCCGACTGGGTTGCTGGCACCCCCGGTGCAGTGAGCCCCTTCGATTGCACGTGGGCGACCATCACCACCGGTCGCTCGGTGGCAGCCATGAAGCGCTGAAACGGTTTCAGGTCGGCGCGGCGCAGCTGCGCGTAACTTGGAACGCGGGCGGCAGTGGTGTGTGTGTCAGCGGCATGACCGTGACCAGGCCAATGCTTCACGACCGGAATGACGTCCGCTCGGCGCAGTCCAGCACTCCACGCTTTCACCGCCCGGCCAGTCCGGGCTGGACTGGTGCTGAAGGCACGATTGAGATCGTCCAGGTAACTGCCGGGCACCCGCAAATCAGCAACTGGAGCCAATGACATGCCAATACCGAGATCCGCCATGCGGTTGCCATATCGGCGGGCGGTACTGCGGAGTTTGCTTTTCGACCACGACGACATGGACTCCGCCGACGGCAGCGGGTAGATCAGCCGACTCAACCGCTGCACGGTGCCACCTTCCTCATCGCTGGCGATTAGTGGTCCGGGTTTCGTTGGCGCGGCCTTACCGACACTGCGCAGTCGAGTGGCCAGGTTGGCGGGCGGGTTGGCGCCCAACAGCACGATGCCACCCACACCTGCGGCCGCCATGTTTCGCTGGGCGGACGTGTTAGCAGAATCGGCGCAGCCGAACAGCACCGCGGCAGCTAGTTCCCGTTTGGTTAGTGTCGCCGCCTCCGAGGATTGCGCCACTACCTGATTTGGGTCCCGTGGCGGCAGTGGCGCCGCGGCCAGCACGCCCGCAGACGTGATCGCCAGTATGGTCCCGCCGATGATCCCGGTCAGCAGCAGCCGACCTCGCCCATAAACACCCATCGCACCAGAGTAGGTGGAGTTTCTCGGCTGCGGAAATTCTTTTGCATCACACGCAGGCCGGGCAGAATGGCACTGTGTTCGGTCGCTTTGCTCCCTCGCCCACGGGGGAGTTGCATGTCGGTAACCTGCGCACCGCGTTGGTGGCGTGGCTGGCAGCACGCGGGTCGGGTCGCAAGTTTCTGGTGCGGATGGAAGACCTCGACCGGGTGCAGTCCGCGCCCGAGCATGAACGCGGCCAGTTGGCTGATCTGGCTTCGCTGGGGTTGGACTGGGATGGCGAGGTGGTGCGACAAAATGAGCGGTTTGATCGGTATCGGGCCGCCATCGACCAACTAGCGAGTCAAGGTCTGGTGTACCCCTGCTATTGCACTCGACGAGAGATCCGGGAGCAGATCGCCGCTGCAGTGCAAGCCCCGCATGGCCCGCCGGGCGCCTACCCGGGAACCTGCCGAGATCTGGATGAGGCGGATCGGCAGCTTAAGCAAGAAGAGGGACGCAGTCCGGCACTGCGCTTGCGTGCTGATGGGGTTGACCGGCAGTTCGCCGACCTGTTTGCCGGTGACTACAGCGGATCGGTGGATGACGTCGTGCTCGCCCGAGCTGACGGAGTTCCGGCGTACAACCTGGCGGTTATTGTGGACGACGCTGCCCAGCAGGTGGATCAGGTCATCCGGGGAGACGATCTGTTGGATTCGACGCCGCGGCAGATCATGCTGCAGCAACTCTTGGCGTTACCTACCCCGGACTATGGCCATGTGCCGCTGGTCGTGGACGCTGAGGGTCGCCGGTTGGCCAAACGCGACGAGCCGGTGACGGTGCGGCAACTGACTGCGGACGGTTGGACGATGGCACAGCTGGTGAGCGTGCTGGGTCGGTCGCTGGGTTTGGTCGCGTCAGGGGAGTCGGTGACGAGCGAACAACTGCTGCAGCGGTTTGCTCCTGAGCTGGTGCCGCGGGAGCCGATGGTGTGGACCGAGTGGTTGCGGCGGGGTCCGACGGGTTAGTCCGGTTCCGGTTGCGGATCAGCCCACCAGCCGCCGGGAGGTGGCCGCATCGCCGCTCGGTACATGCGTTCCTCGCGCACCTGAGCGTCAGCGATCGGCAGATTCCCGACAGTGATGGTTTCGGGGAACTGTTTGTGGCTGAAGGACTGCACGCCCATGCCGAAGGTGAGTGCTGCCCGCCGGCCGAATCGAATGTGACGATCATGGCCGAATCGTTCGATGTGGTCGCCGGTTCTGGTTCGTTCCGGCACCAGCACCAGATCCAGTTTGAGTTGGTTCTTCAGCGACTTTTTTAGCAGGACCAGACCACGTTGCACGGTTTCGGCGTCCATGGGTTCTCGCGGTGCGGATTTGAATGGCACTGCGGTAATGATGCGGACCTTTTGGTCTGTGATGGTGCTGATGTGGCGCAGTAGCCAGGTCAGTCCGTCTCCTTGGGGCCGGTCGTAGATGTAGTGGCGGGCGGCCTGTACCCCGGCGTACTTGTCATAGATCACCACGGGCCGAGTCGAGGCGACCAACGGCTGTAGTCGCTCTTTCCACTCTTCTTCCCGGCTGGTACCCGGTCGTAACGGGGCCGCCATGATCTGTCGGGCCGCCATGACGGTGGCGGTGCGACTCGCGGTGGTGATCCGCCCCACTTCCACCAGACCGCCGGGGGATTGCGCGGAAAATTCCTCTCGCGGCACCCCCAACAGTTCCGCCTGGGTGGATTCCACCAGCACTAGTTGCACGGTGTTGGAGTAGTTCTCGTCGAGCGCGGCCGGATCGAGCAGTTCATCCAGCGTGGGTTCGTGGGCAGGGTTGGCGATTCCGACGCTGATGCGCCGCGACGCCAATACTGTTTCCCACGCTTTGGCCAGTGATGGCGGCAAATCGCGCACAGCTGCGACGAAGGAATCCAGGTGTTCTTTCGAACTGAAGACCAGTTGGCCGTGAATCATCAGGTCTTCCAGCAGGTCTTCGTGAATGGCTCGTTGCAGCGCCGGATCAGTACCGTGATCGGCGATGGCGCTGGGTCCGATGCCCACTTGGAAGACAGATCGCCGCCGCTCCTTGCTAGCCAACGCGGTCTCCCAAATTCGGTAGCACCTCTGCGAGGCGTTCTTCGAAGAAGCCACCAGGCCAGCCATCCACCAGATCACCGGAGCGATCCACTTCGAGTTCACGCAGGAAGGTCCCGCCGTCCTCGTGGACATCGGCGTACAACACGGTGATCTGATCTGGTTTCAACACGCCCTCGCGCACCCGTCGCAGTAACCGTAAAATCAAGTGCTCACTGTGGGTCTCGATCAACATTTGCCCGCGACCTTCGGCCACGGTGTCAATGAACAGATCACCGACCGCAGCCTGCAGTCGCGGGTGCAGATGTACCTCGGGCTGCTCCACGATCACTAGTCCCTGGGCGGCCAAAATGCACTGCGTGATGACCGGTAGGAGTTGGCCGACGCCGTAGCCGACACTGCGCGGCGATACCAAGACATCCTCGCCATGACGGGTGTCCTCCAACACCAGGATCGCGAAGTCACCCGCAGTGGTGAGCACATCATCGGCCACTGGATGCAGCACCCTAACCCGGTACCCCAAACCCAGTCGTTCACACCAGTCATTCACCCGTTCCAACAGGTCTGGTTGGGCAGCCAGTAGTTCCGCCATCCGTTCACCGGCGGGACCTACGTAGTGTCCCGCCGAACCGGACAACACCGTGGTGTGTTCGGGGCGAGCGCGCATCGGCCCTAGGAAAAAGACCTGCGACAGTATGTCGAAAAACTCCGGCACCAACGACAACGCTCGAGCGTTGCCGTCCTGACCGGGCCACGGACGCGGACCGGTCAAGGTGAAACGGTGGCCATTGTCCTCGATCTGCAGTTCGGTGCGATCCGCTCGGCCGACAGCTTCGTCCCAGCGGAACACGCCGGTGACTCCGCGGGGTTCGCCGTCATGTGCGTTCCAGCCAAAACCCAGGGTCAGTGGCAGCGATAGGTCGTGACTGTGAATCGCGCTGCGGAAAGTGCCGCCTTGCACCAGGTCCCCACTCATGGCCAGGGTGTCCGGGTTGACCGCGGTCTGCTGGAGGATGGGCAGCACCGAGCATAACGTGGACTTGCCGGCTGAGTTCTGTCCGAAGATCAACGTCAGTGGGGCAAGTTCAACTTGGGTCGGTTGCGGCCCGTAGGCGCGCAGTCCTCCGACTGTTATGTTGCGAACAAGCATGGTCTGACCATATTGTGCTGCCGCCTTCTTCGCTGGCAGCACGGGCAACTGGTGTCGCAGCATTGTGCTGCTGCCTTCTTCGCTGGCAGCACGAACAACTGGTGTCGCAACCGGTACAACCTTGCGCGGGGGGTTCGACCGGGTACGGTAGCGGCATCGGGCTGCTGTCGGCTCGCGAGGAGGCTCTCATGGTGGATTTCAAGTTGTCGGCCGAGCACGAGGATCTGCGCAAGACAGTGGCGGCGTTCGCCCAAGACGTAGTCGCGCCGGTCATTGGTGATTTCTACGAGCGCGAAGAGTTCCCCTACGACATCGTCGCCCAGATGGGTGAGATGGGGCTGTTCGGTCTGCCGTTCTCGGAAGAGTACGGCGGGATGGGCGGCGACTACTTCGCACTCTGCATCGCCATCGAAGAGTTGGCGCGGGTGGATTCCTCGGTGGCTATCACGTTGGAGGCGGCGGTATCGCTGGGGGCGATGCCCATCTACCGGTTCGGGACCGAAGAGCAGAAACGCCAGTGGTTGCCCGATCTCACCAGCGGGCGCAAACTGGGTGCGTTTGGATTGACCGAAGCCAGTAGCGGTTCTGATGCCGGAGATATTGCCACCACCGCCCAGCGAGACGGCGACTCGTGGGTCATCAACGGCAGCAAAGTGTTCATCACCAACTCCGGTACTGACATCACCGGTCTGATCACGGTGACCGCCCGCACCGGCACCGACGACACCGGGGCACCGGAAATCTCGGCGCTCATCGTTCCTGCGGGGACTCCCGGGCTCACGGTGGCACCGAAGTACTCCAAGGTGGGCTGGAACGCCTCTGACACTCACGAGGTAGTGCTGAGTGACGTGCGCGTACCGGCGGCGAACCAGTTGGGGGAGTTGGGACGCGGCTACGCGCAGTTCCTGCGGATTTTGGACGAGGGTCGAATCGCCATCGCGGCGCTCGCGGTGGGACTGTGCCAGGGCTGTGTGGACGAAAGCGTGAGCTACGCCAACCAGCGGGAGGCCTTCGGTCGCCCGATTGGCGCCAACCAGTCGATCGCATTCAAGATCGCCGACATGGAGACTCGGGCCCATTTGGGTCGGTTGTCCTACTACGAGGCCGGCGCCCGGTTGCTGACCGGTGAGCCGTTTAAACACCAAGCGGCCATCGCGAAGCTTTACACCACCGAGGCTGCGGTCACCAACGCCCGGGAAGCGACGCAGATCTTTGGCGGCTACGGGTTTATGAACGAATACCCGGTTGCCCGGTTCTGGCGGGACAGCAAAGTGCTGGAGATCGGTGAGGGCACCTCTGAGGTGCAGCGGATGCTGATCGCCCGGCAGTTGGGTGTGGGCCGCTAGCCCTGTGGCGGTCGCGGTTGTCCGGCCGCGGCGGCGGGGGAGTCGTTGCGCAAGTCGATGCGTGACTGGTCGGTGAGTTCACCCGAATCGTCATCGCTGGGTCGGACACGAAGATCAACCTGCTCCTCAGTTGCCGCGTTGTCGTTGACGGTGCGCTCGGCAAGCCGCCAGGTGAGCGGCAAGACGATCGTTGCCACACCAATCTTGACCACTTCCCCCAGCAAGAACGGTGACATTCCCACTGCAACGGCGGTGTTCCAACTGTTGCCGGTAGCGACTGCGAACCAGGCCACGCCAATAGCAAAGATCAACACATCCCCCAACAGGAATGCCATCGCGGTGTCGAGTGGGTTGCGAGACCAACCCCGCTGCGCCAACCAGCCCACAAGTGCTGCCGCCAGCACGAAGCCGATGGCGTAGCCGTAACTGGACGAGGCCATCCCCGACGAGGCTCCGGGAAACCACGGCACCCCCATTAGACCAGCGACGCAGTAGAGCGCCACGGCCAGCGAGCCGCGCACCATGCCGAGGACCGCTGCCACGAGCAGCACCGCAAAAGTGGTCCCGGTGATCGGCTGGGTAGCCACACCGGTGGTGATCGACAGTTGGGCTGCCGCTCCAATGAGCGCTGCTCCCAGCGGAACGGCCAGCAATCTGGCTATCCGATTCGGGAGCAGGTCGGCAAGAACGCGGTCTGCGTTCACCTGAGAAACCACTAATCCTCCAGACCCGAAGCCGATCGGCCTGCCACGAGATCTCATTGTGCAGTGCGTGCCAGCCTGGGGGGAGAGGAATGCGGTGCTGGCCCCCATTCGGCGCAATTACCGGCTAGTCGTTGCCGATGTGCTGGTTGGCAAGCGACCGTACTGCGGCAGCCACCACGGCTGGTTGTTCCAGTGGCAGGAAGTGAGTTCCCGGCACGATCTCCAACTCTGCTTGTGGTAGTTGTCGCACCGTATCTAGGGCCAACGGGGCGGGCACCAGGATGTCGGATCTGCCCATCAAGAACTGGGTGGGACAACGGACTGGGTCCGCGTCGTCGAGGTCGCTGTTCGCTGCTCCGGAAATCAGCTTCAAGTACCACCGGTGATCTTGTTCCAAGTAACTCGCGACGATTCGGGTCAGGAGTTCCGGGGGGACATCTGCAGATGCCAAACCGCTGCGCCGCATGAACTGAGCGGTCGCTGAGTCCACCGGAGCCTTGTTGATCACCGACATCACCGAACTGGGCACCAGCCGGGAGGCTTGCGCGACGCCGGAGATGAAAGTGCCAGATAGCATCTCCACCAGGCGGCCGGCGCCACCGCGGGGAAGCCCAGCGATAGCGAGCAGCGAGGACACCAGACTCGGTCGGGTGGCCGCCAACTGATAGGCGATGGGTACGCCGGTGGACCAGCCGATCGTCAAGGGGGCAGCCAGTTCGTAGTGGCTCATCACCGCCGCAGCGTCGGCGACGTGGTGATCGATGCCGGTCTCTGATTCATGTAACGGCCGACTGGAACCGGAGGTACCGCGGTAGTGGAATCCCACCAGCGTGTAGTCGTCGCCTAAGGCGGTCATCAGTCCAGCCCAGCAGTCGGCAGGGGCGCCGATGTCATTGCAGATGAAGACCTGGTGGGGTCCGTCACCGACGCTCCAGGCGCGGATCACTGTTTCGCCCGATCCAAAAACGTCTTGCTCGCGAAAGGTCACACTTGCATCTTGCCCGGATCGGATGACCGATTCCCGGTGAAGCAAGATCACGAGCAGGTAACGAGTTGCTGATCCAGGGGTATTCCTCTGTTCATTTTCAAGCGGTGGGATACTCTGACACTGATCGAAAGATCAAGATCAACTGAATACACATGGATCTGAAGAAGGTCCCGCTAGCCGCTAGACAAGCAGCAGTGCTCCCGGTGAGGCCGCAGGGGAAGGCGAACCTCGACCGAAGGAGGCTGATATGTCGAATGCGCTGAAGCCGCTATATGCCGATTCCGCCCCGGCGCGTGGGGTGGTATTCATCCATTCCTGCCCTCGGGCGCTGAGCCCGCATGTGGAGTGGGCCATCTCGCAGGTCTTAGAGATCGAGACCTCCGTGGAGTGGACTGCACAGCCAGTGGCGCCCGGCTCGGTCCGCGGCGAAATTTCTTGGCAGGCTCCCGCTGGAACGGGGGCTGCGCTAGCCAGTTCCCTGGTCGGCTTCGCGCCGTTGCGGTTCGAGGTGACCGAAGAACCCACCACCGGTCGAGAAGGTGAACGGTTTGCAGTCACCCCAGGCCTGGGTATGTTCCGCGCGACTATCGGAATCCATGGCGACATGATGCTCAACGAGGACCGGATTCGCGGTGCCATGGCGGACACGGGCGATGGCGAGGACTTGCAGAGCCGGCTGCGGACCCTACTGGGTGCGGACTGGGATGAGGAACTGGAACCTTTCCGCTACGCCGGTGAGGGTGCCTCAGTTCGCTGGTTGCACCAAGTCGGCTAGCGCGGCGCCAGCGGGTTCGACCTAGCCTCCGTTGACTCCCCGCCAAGAGAACTCCCGGCACCCGTAGCCTGACCAGCCTTGGCTCAGGCAGGCCTTCGCCAGCTAGCCCAAGGACGTGCCGACGATATTGCCCAAGATGAAGGTCACGGCTGCGGCGCCGCCACCCACGAGCAGCTGTCGCATCGCTGAGCGGAACATCCCCAAGCCGGACAGTTTGCCGACAGTGCCACCCACGGCGAGCAAGGCCAATGCTGCCAACGTGACCGACAGAATCAATGCCGTGGCATCGGAGATCGCTGAACTAAATAAGTAGGGGATCACCGGCACGATCGCACCGAGCGAAAACGCCACGAAACTAGAGATGGCGACTTTGATCGGTGAACCGAGTTCATCTGGATCCAACCCCAACTCCTCGCGGGCTAGGGTGTCCAGCGCGACCTCAGGGTCCTTCATGATGCTTTCGGCCGTCCGACGGGCAGTTTCGGCGTCCAGGCCCTTGGCACGATAGATCAGTTCCAGTTCACGCTGTTCTTCCAGCGGTTTAGTCTCTAGTTCGGACTTCTCCAATGCGATCTCGCGTGTGAAGACGTCACGCTGACTCGCCACCGAGACGTATTCACCAGCGCCCATAGAAAACGCACCAGCGAGAAGGCCAGCAATACCGGCGAACAGCACCGTGCTTGCTTCGGTGCCACCGGCTGCGGTGGAACCAGCGAATCCCATCACTAACGCGGTATTTGAGACCAGCCCATCGCTAGCGCCGAACACCGCAGCGCGCAGTGACCCGGATTTGTCGGTGCGGTGCCATGGCTCACTGTCGTTCATTGCACGGCGCACTTCCGAGATCGAGCGGGCCGGGGTTGTGGTGGTTGTGGTGGACTGCTGTGCCATCCCCGCGAGCACTCGCTCGTGTTCCCGCTCGTCGTCGGCCATACCCGGTGCTGCGTCGGGTTCGTCATCGTAGATGCCTTGCGCGTCCCGTTCGGCCTGCTCCAGATCGGGCAACACACTGTCGAGGGAGAACTGGCGCGCCCGATTAAGCAACTGTTGATCGTCGGGGTCGAGTGAGCCGTCGTCCAGTGGGATCGTCACGCCGTCGCGTTCCAGCAAATGTGACCAATGCTCCGCGTGCCGGTCCTCGATCGCGGCTAACTCCAACAGCGCTTCACGGCGGTCGCCCTCGGCCAGTTCCGCCAGCGCCCGGTACATTCGGCCCGCCCGGCGTTCCCCGTCGAGGTAACTCAGGTATCGATCTGTGGCTTTCACGGCTTCATTGTTTCCCGATTGGTGGCAATTCGCTCGTCCGGATCAGCCGGAACCCTCCGCATTGCCGGCATCGGCCGCAGCAGGATCGGTGAGTTGGTACTCCTGGATGGCGGCGGCGACCTGGTTGGCATCGAACTCGCCGCGGCTTGCCAGCGCGGCCAAAGTGCGCACCACGATTGATTCGGCATCGACCAGGAAGTGCCGTCGCAGCGCGCCGCGGGTGTCCGAGTGGCCCCAACCGTCGGTGCCCAGGGAGTAGAAATCCTGCGGCACCCATTGGGCGATCTGATCCTGGACAGCCCGCATGTAATCCGACACCGCGATGACTGGTCCCGGCCGATGAGCTAGTTGCTGGGTGATGAACGGCACCTGAGGTTGCTGCTCGGGGTGCAGCAGATTATGCCGATCAATGTCCAGCGCCTCCCGGCGCAGTTCGTTCCACGAGGTCACTGACCAGACGTCGCTGGTCACGCCCCAGCGTTGCGCCAGCATTTCCTGGGCGCGTAACGCGGCGGGTACTGCAATGCCGCTGGCCAATATCTGGGCTCTGGCTTGCGGTATCGCTGATATCTGGTGGATACCGCGCAAGATGCCATTCACGTCCACCCCTTCAGGTTCGGCTGGTTGCGCGATGGGCTCGTTGTAGACGGTCAGGTAGTAGTAAATGTTCTCCGGGTCTGGCCCATACATCCGGTGGAGGCCGTCGCGGACGATATGGCCGACCTCGTAGGCGTAGGCGGGATCGTAGGCCCGCACCACCGGATTCGTGGCCGCCAGCAGATGAGAATGACCGTCCTGATGCTGCAAGCCCTCGCCATTGAGGGTGGTGCGACCAGCGGTGGCCCCAATCACGAAGCCTCGGGTCATCTGATCCATCGCCAACCAAAAGGCATCGCCGGTGCGTTGGAAACCGAACATGGAATAGAAGATGTAGAACGGGATCATCGGCTCGCCGTGGGTGGAGTACGACGTGCCAGCTGCGACAAAGGACGCCACCGAACCGGCCTCATTAATGCCTTCGTGCAGGATTTGGCCTTCCTTGGACTCCTTGTAGGACAGCATCAATTCCCGGTCCACCGAGGTGTAGGTCTGGCCGTGCGGCGAGTAGATCTTCGCGGTGGGGAAGAGGCTGTCCAACCCAAAGGTGCGCGCTTCATCAGGAATGATGGGCACGAACCGGGATCCGAGTTCGGGGGTGCGCATCAGGTCCTTGAACAGCCGCACTAACGCCATGGTGGTGGCGACCTCTTGTTTCCCGGAGCCTCGTTTCACCACTTCGAACGCCTTGTCCGGTGGCGTCGGCAGCGTGCCCGCGCTGCTGCGACGGGTTGGGATGGAACCACCGAGCGCACGTCGACGTTCATGCAGGTAGGCGGTGTAGTCGCTGTCCTGGGCCGGCTTGAAGTACGGCGGCAAGTACTGATCCAGATCGCTGTCCGGGATTGGGATCTCCAGTCGATCGCGGAAACTGCGCAGATCATCGACAGTGAGTTTCTTCATCTGGTGGGTGGAGTTGCGCCCCTCGAAATGGGAACCGAGGGTGTAGCCCTTGATGGTCTTCGCCAGAATCACCGTCGGTCGGCCGGTGTGAGCCGTCGCGGCAGCGTAGGCGGCATAGATCTTGTTGTAGTCGTGGCCCCCGCGGCGTAGCGACCAAATCTGTTCATCAGTCATGCCCGACACCATCGCTGCGGTGCGGGGGTCTTTGTTGAAGAAGTTCTCCCGAACGTAGCCGCCGTCTTCGGTCTTGAAGGTCTGGAAGTCGCCGTCGGGAGTCTGGTTCATCAGTGAGACCAGTGCACCCTCGGAATCTTCTGCCAGCAGTGGATCCCAGTTCCGGCCCCAGATGACCTTCAGCACGTTCCAGCCGGCGCCCCGGAACACTGATTCCAATTCCTGAATGACCTTGCCGTTGCCGCGTACCGGTCCATCTAGGCGCTGCAGGTTGCAATTGATGACGAAAATCAAGTTGTCCAGGTTGTCCCGAGCGGCTAGCGGGATTGCCCCCAAGGACTCCGGTTCGTCCATTTCACCATCGCCGCAAAACGCCCACACCCTTTGCTGCGAGGTGTCGCGAATGCCGCGGTGTTCCAGGTAGCGGTTGAACCGAGCCTGGTAAATAGCGTGGAGTGGCCCCAAGCCCATGGACACGGTGGGGAACTGCCAGAAATCCTGCATCAGCCGAGGGTGCGGATACGAGGGCAGGCCGCCGGGCTGGGAGAGTTCTTGCCGGAAACCGTCCAGGCGAGCCTCGTTGAGTCGGCCCTCCAAGAAGGCGCGCGCATAGAAACCGGGGCTGGCATGGCCTTGGAAGAAGATTTGGTCACCGCCACCGGGATGGTCTTGACCGCGGAAGAAGTGGTTGAATCCCACTTCGTACAGGCTGGCTGATGACGCATAGGTGGAGATGTGACCGCCAACGCCGATGCCGGGTCGCTGTGCGCGATGAACCATGATCGCCGCGTTCCAGCGAATAAAGGCCAGGATGCGGCGCTCCAATGCCTCATCGCCGGGATACTCCGGCTCCTTCTCCGGTGGGATGGAGTTGATGTAGTCGGTTCCTCGCAAAATGGGAATACCAATGTTGCGCTCGGCGGAACGGCGCAGCAGCGACAGCATCACGACGCGGGCGCGATGCTCGCCCACTTCATTGACAAGAGCGTCGAAGGACTCCAGCCACTCCCGGGATTCCTCCGGGTCGGTGTCCACGTATTGGGTGGGTAGTCCGCCAGCTTGCAACAGATGGGTGTCGGGATTGTCGTCCACTCGGCTCTCCTCGGTTTTCCTTCCCCTCACTATTGCGCTGATTGGCTCCCAACGGGGGCGCAGCGGCAAAGTGTGTCTCGGTTGTCCGAAAACGGTTGCGTTGGGCCGCTCGCTCCGCTCAACTAGGGGCGTGACATTCCGAGGACAGGACCGGACCGCAGTAGTGGCAAGCTGGAATGGGAGCATCTGACTGTGATGACTCGTTCCGACGGACTTTTGGGCGTTCGCAAGGACCACGTAGTACAACTGCTCGGCTATGACACGGACTGCGATGACACCGTGGTCGCCGCGGTAGCCGATGCAGCAGGAGTCGATCCGGTCAATGAAGACCATGACGACGTAGTGGACGTCGTGCTGCTGTGGTGGCGAGATGATGACGGCGACTTAGTAGACGCGTTGCTGGACGCCACCACACTGCTCGATGAGCGCGGCCAGATCTGGGTGCTGACACCGAAACTGGGCCGCGACGGTCACGTAGAGCCGGAGGACCTGTCTGAGGCTGGCCCGACTTCGGGTCTGCGCAGTACAGGTACGATCGATGCGGCGACGGACTGGAACGCGACGCGTTTCGTCGGCCGCAGTTAGATCCACACCTGACCTGAGGAGCACCTATGCCGCTGCACGTTGGCGATAAGGCCCCACTGTTCGAACTACCGAAGTCTTTCAAAGAACGGGTGTCGCTTGCTGACTTCCGGGGCAAGAAAGTCGTCCTGGTTTTCTACCCGTATGCCTTTAGCGGGGTGTGCACGCCGGAAATGTGCGGGATTAGCGAGATGGCGTCCGACTTCTCGTCCCTCGATGCAGAGGTCCTGGCGATCTCCTGTGACCCCTACGAAACGCTGCTGGCTTTCGCCAAGCAGAACAACTTGCAGCACACACTGCTGTCTGACTTCTGGCCGCACGGCGAAGTGTCGAAGCAGTACGGGGTGTTCGTTGAGAAGATCGGGGCCGCCGATCGCGGCAGCTTCATCATCGACCGCGAGGGCATCGTCGCCGGCACGATCATGACTAACCTAGGCACCCCCCGACATCCGGCCGAGTACGCCGAGATTCTGAAGCAGATCGACTGACCGGTCTGCGGTCCGTTGCCACGGGCTGCCATACTTCAATTGCGGGCGCATAGCTCAGTTGGTTAGAGCACCTGCCTTACAAGCAGGAAGTCACAGGTTCGAGTCCTGTTGCGCCCACTGTAAAAACCCCCAGTTTCCGGGGGTTTTTCGCATTTCTAGGGGTCCGCCAAAACTGCGTGCAACGATTTCGTGCAACAAACACCAAACCCTGGCTTGCGGTTTGACGCTGTTTAACGTGATTTGCCGGGACAGGAGCCACCAGGCAGCAAAACCACCAACCCGACCATTAAGGCCCGCAAAACCCCGCCACAACTCCGCTAACCCGTCCAACCCACCCACTTCCGGGGCGGTAAAAAAGTCCAGTGTGTGGGGGAATCTGTTGGGGCGCGTCAGAAAAAAGCGGTGTTGGTCTGTTGGCTACTTGTTTTGTTGTGTGGGTGGTTTAGCCACGACCCAGGCCTACTCCGTAACCGCGGTGGGTGTTGGGGGTGGGCAGTCGTCGTTGTTGAGGCTGCGGTCCGGCATTTCTGTCAGGCAGAAGGTCGCGCCTTCCAGGTTCGCGCCGTCCAGGTTCGCGTCGAACAAGTGTGCGCCGACCAGCCACGCGTCGACCAGCCACGCGTCTTTCAGGTTCGCGCCAGACAGGTCCGCGGCGTGCAGGTCCGTATTTTTCAGGTACGCGTTGGACAGGTTCGCTACTTGCAGCGTCGCGCCATGCAGCCACGCTGTGTAAAGGTCCGCTTCGGTCAGGTCCGCGCGGTCCAGGTTCGCGTCCTTCAGTTTCGTCCAGCGCAACTTCGCCTGTCTCAGTTTCGCGTAGTTCAGGTCCGCGCCGTTCATGGTCGCGCCGGTAAGGTCCGCGCCCGACAGGTCCGCGCCCGGCAGGTCCCAGTCGCCCGACAGGTCCGCGTTGGTCAGGTCCGCGTTGGACAGGT
>JAHZLH010000068.1 GCA_022599915.1 Actinomycetes bacterium | reverse complement strand
ACCTTGGCCGAGGTTGATGGCACCTAGCCGGGCGGCCTTAGCCGACATATCCCCAAAGATAGTTTTCTCGTGTGGCTGCATGCGCTGCACCAAGCGATCCGGCATATCACTATCGTGCCGCATTCGAGTATCGAATCGTTGGGCTATTGCCGGTGGCCTTGCGGCGGTTGCGTCAAGGCGCTCGCAGTTCGGCCAATTCGGCTCGGCGCTCTTCGGTGAAGTACTCGTCGTAGCGTCGCTTAGCCTCCGAGCCGAAAAGCAGTTCGCAGGCTTCGTGGATACCTTCGGCATCCTCGACTTGATCGTTGCCGATCACCAGCGCGATTTTGGATCGGCGGCGCATGAAGTCGTCCAGCTTGGTGATCATTTCGGTCTTGGCTGCGTAGTACAGCTCCACCCGCACGTAGTCGGCCCCTTCGATCACGTCATCAGCCATAGTGGGGTCGTCCCGAATAGCCTCCAACATCGCGAAGGCTCGTAGGCCGTATCGCCGCCACAGTCGGGTGGCCAACGTCTCGTAGAGCCGTCCCTTGCGCACCCGATCCAAACCCATGAGCCGCGCCTGACGGAAGAACTCAGTCCGAGTCGCCTTCGGTGGTTCGCCGTACCAAGATTTACGGTCCTTGCTCAGTTGGATGCCCAGGCTAGCGATTTCATCACACACCTCATGACCCACGTTGACGCAGTCGGTCAGCTTGCCGCCGAAAATACTCACCCAGTTGTGGGCCTGATCAGTTTCCATCGCGTGCTTGCGAGATAGCGATGTCCAATCCACCTCATCAGAAGAATCGTCATCGGCAGTCACCACTAGTGGTCGCACGCCGCAGCGGGCTGAGATAATGTCATTGGGCGTCAACGGTGCAGCAAGTGCCAGCCTTGCGTTGATTTGTCCGAGCAGGAAGTCGCGGTCCTCCTTGGTCACGTGTGTCACCGGATCGTCGACGCGGTCATCGGTGGTTCCGATCACCGAACATGGGCCCATCGGGATCACGTAGAACAGTCGCTGAGTGTCATCAAAAAAGGCCAGCACACGCTCGTTTTCGGCTAGCCGCGGCACGATCAGGTGGATGCCTTTTGAAAAGACGATCTTGTGTCTGCTGCTGATGCCGTGCCGTTGATTGATCTCGTCGACAAACGGGCCGGCGGCATTGATGACGGTTTTGGCCTGTACCTGGAACTCTCGGTCGCCATCAGTGTCGCGTAGTTGGGCATGCCACATGCCATTGCGCTGTTGGGCTTGCTGCAACTCCACGTAGTTGGCGCAGATGGCACCGGAGTTGAGTGCCGACCGGATGAATCCGAAGACAAATCTGGAGTCGTTGTCGACGATGTAGGCGTCTGAGTACTCAATGCCGCCCAAGATGTTATCCGTGCGAATAACCGGCTCGCGATGGTGAATCTTATCGGTGCTCAGTACCGCCGGCGGTTTCGTAAAACCGCTGCCAATGACCCAGTAGGCGGTAGCTCCCAGCCCGGCGAACCATGCGGGGTAGGGCGAGTTATTGTCCAAGGCGGCTAGGAAGCGGATCTCTCGCAGATTGGCTGGATAGGAGCGAATCAGGTGATTGCGGGACTTGCACAAGTTGCGGACAAGCCGCAACTCGTAGTTCTCCATGTACTTGAAGCCCCCCCAAACCAGATTGGATGAATGCATGGAGGTGAAGCCAGCGAAGTCGCCGCGGTCCACCAGCGCCACCCGTGCACCTCGGCTAGCCAAGGCGGCTGCTGATACCGCGCCATTAATACCGCCGCCCACGATTAGGACGTCAAAGACTCCACCGTCGAACTTGTCGATATTTGCGTCTCGTAGCCCCATGATTGCAACGTAGGGCAACCAGTCGCACAGTGCGCGGCGAGCGAACTATCGGGGCCGAATCCGACGGATCAGCGGACGAGGCGCGTATCGAGTGAACAGGCTGATAGCCCGGTACTGCCGGCCGGCGACGCTAATCGGCTTGCCGCGACCGGCGTCCCGCAGTGCTCGCTCAACAACTTGATCGGCGTTCAGCCACAACCACTCGGGGGCGTG
This sequence comes from Actinomycetes bacterium, assembly GCA_022599915.1. Taxonomy (NCBI): domain Bacteria; kingdom Bacillati; phylum Actinomycetota; class Actinomycetes; species Actinomycetes bacterium. Next base: position 52,269 of record JAHZLH010000068.1, on the reverse strand, counting down.
ATCAACGCGCATGTCGGCTCGTTCGTGGAATTCGGTGTGGGTCAGGCCAGGACATACCGCCACCGCCTGCACGCCAGTCCCGACTAGATCGCGGGACAGGCTCTCGGTGAAGGTCGTCAGCCAAGCTTTCGCGGCGCTGTAAGTGCCGTTGACCATCCAGCCAGCGATGCTGCTTACGTTGATTACGGCGCCGGAGTTGCGTTTTACCATCCCGGGCAAGGCGGCGTGGCTCAGCCGCATCGGTGCGGCGACAAGGACGTCAAGCAGCTGCTGTTCAGCTTCGAGGTCGCCGCCGATGAACCCGTCGTTGATGCCGAAGCCGGCGTTGTTCACCAAAATCTCGATCGGCTGCGCTTCCTCGGCGAGTCGGGCTCCGACCCGATCGACCGCGGTGCGGTCGCTGAGATCAGCTGGCAACACCGCAACGGAGTTTCCGTGGGTAGCGCTCAAACGAGTCGCCACCTGATCTAACGTCTCACGCTTGCGTGATACGAGGACGAGATCCATGCCTTCGGCGGCAAGTCTTTCCGCGAAAGCTAGTCCAATTCCTGCAGATGCTCCGGTGACAAGGGCTGTGGCCATAAGCCGAGGTTACGTTGCCGTAGGTCAAGTGTGCTCAAGTCCACACCGCATCCGGTGTCGTGGCGCAGCTAGTTTCCGCGTATTCTCGTTCTAAGGCCTTGGAGGAGATTTCTGTGTCCCTGCTGTTCAATCCACGCACCTACGACCCATCTAACTTTGACCCGGAGACCCAACGGCAGCTGAAGTTGCTGATCGAGTTCTTCGAGAGCAAGGGCAAAGACATCAGCAAGGAAGAGTTCTACTCCGGGGTTTGGTACAGCGATTTCCTCGAAATGGTCGCCGATGAGGGCATCTTCTCCACCTTTGCTACCCCGTCCGAGGTGGGTCAACTCCTCGGTGGTGTTGAAGGTGGCGAACAGGCCCGCTGGGATACCGCCCGGATCAATGAGCTGAACGAGATTTTGGGTTTCTACTCACTCGCCCACTGGTACGTGTGGCAGGTCAGCGTTTTGGGTCTTGGCCCGGTGTGGACCAGTGACAACGATGATGCCAAAGCGACTGTTGGCAAAATGTTGGAGGCCGGCTCGATTTTCGGCTTCGGGCTGTCGGAGAAAGAGCACGGCGCCGACATCTACTCCTCAGACATGATCCTCAGTAGGTCCGGCGAGGGCTGGACTGCGAGTGGTGGTAAGTACTACATCGGCAACGGCAACAAAGCTGGTCGGCTGAGTGTGTTCGGGAAGTTTGCTGATGATGATCCGGAATATCCCGGCGAGTACGTCTTCTTCCTCGTAGATACTCAGCATGAAAAGTACGAGTTGCTGAAGAACGTCGTGCACTCGCAGATGTACGTGGCGGCTTTTGACCTTCATGAGTACCCGGTCTCCCGGGCGGACATTCTGCACGTGGGCAAGCCTGCGTGGGATGCAGCACTGGCAACGGTCAACGTCGGCAAGGTCAACCTCGGGTGGGCCAGCATTGGCATTGCTGAGCATGCCTTTTTTGAGGCGATCACCCATGCCAACAATCGGATTCTGTACGGCAATCGGGTCACCGACTTCCCACATGTCCGGCGGATGTTGGCGGATTCCTACGCCCGTCTGATTGCGATGAAGGTGTTCTCCGCTCGCTCCGCGGATTACTTCCGCTGCGCGTCCGAGGACGATCGACGCTTTCTGCTGTTCAACCCCATTACAAAAGCGAAGGTCACCAGCGAGGGCGAGCGGGTCATCGACCTGCTGTGGGACGTTATCGCCGCTCGAGGTTTCGAAAAGGACACCTATTTCAGTCGCGCCGTTACTGATATTCGGGCTCTGCCGAAACTAGAGGGAACTGTTCACGTCAACATCGCTCTGGTGCTGAAATTCATGCCGGCCTATCTGGGTGCAGCGCATGGCGCTGCGCAGGATTACGACGCGATTCCGGTTCGCCAAGATGTGGGAGACGACGGTTACCTGTTCAAACAGGGCCCAGCCAGCGGCCTGAGCAAGATCCGATTTGCGGACTGGACCCCAGCACTGAAGCGATACGCACACCTTCCCAACGTGACTATCTTCCTCGAGCAAATCGATGCATTGACCCAGCTAGTGATGACCGCGCCGCCAACCGAAGCGCAGGAGAAAGATCTGGACTACTTGCAGGTGCTCGGCCAACTGTTTGCCCAGGTGGTCTACGCCCAACTCATTTGCGAGTCAGCTGCGCTGGCCATGGACGACGGCGAGACCCGACCCGGCTCGGTGAGCGACCTATCAGAGCTCACTGAGGCACACATCGATCGGATGTTTGCGGTGTTCGTGCAGGACACCGCCGAGCAGGCGGTTGCATTGCATGGACAGGCATCCGCCACCGACCAGCAGCGCTCCGGTGCCTTCGGCCTGATCCGACATCCCGTCTTGGATGCTGATGCTGAGGCGAAGTTTGTCGATGAGGTGCTGTCTTACGACGGAGCTTACGAGTGGCGGCCGTGAGCGCCAGCCAAGACTCGGCAGTCAGACAGGAACTGCAACAGAAGATTAAGGACAAAGCAGTTGTCCACGGCAAGGTCGTCTTGTCCAGTGGCCGAGAAGCCGACTACTACGTAGACCTGCGTCGGGTGACGCTGGATGCGGAGGCAGCCCCGCTCGTGGGTCAGGTCATGCTGGATTTGACGTCCGACTGGGACTACGACGCTGTCGGTGGGCTGACGTTAGGCGCTGATCCGGTTGCGACCGCCATGTTGCATGCCGCGGCGGCGCGAGGCGAGAAGCTTGACGCTTTTGTAGTTCGCAAAAGCGAAAAGACCCATGGCCTGCAGCGCCGGGTCGAAGGCCCAGATGTTGCCGGACGGCGAGTGCTCGCGGTGGAAGACACCTCTACCACCGGCGGCTCTGTCCTCACTGCGGTGGAAGCGCTGCGTGAGGCCGGGGCGGAAGTTGTTGGGGTAGCGGTCATCGTGGACCGAGGCGCGGCCCCGAAGGTGGAGCAAACTGGTTTGACTTACCGCACCGGCTACACCCTGGCAGACCTGGGATTGGCCTAGCTGGCTAGGAGGTCGGATCGGTTTCGGTCTCGGGCTGGGCCGTTTTGACGGTCAGTGATTCTGCCGCAGCCGGCTTCTTCTGCCGGCGGTGCCGGATGTACTCGATGATGATGGGGATGATCGAGACGAACACGATCAGCAAGATCATCGCCTCGAGATTGTCCTTCACCCACGGAATGTTTCCGAGAAAGTAGCCGGCGATTGTCAGGCCAGCTGCCCACAGCACCGCACCGATCGCGGAGTAGATGAAGTACCGACGGAAATCCATCCGAGCTACCCCCGCGGTTGCAGTGATAAAGGTACGCACGATCGGGACGAACCGAGCCAGCACGATGGCGCGGTTGCCGTGTTTATCGAAGAATTCGTGGGTCTTGTCGACGTATTCCTTTTTGAAGATTTTCGAGTCAGGTTTGTCGAACATGGGTGGCCCGGCTTTGGCTCCGATCCAGTAGCCCGTCAGATTCCCTAGCATGGCCGCTAGGGCAAGAATCGCCGCGGCGGCCCAAATATTCAATGTGATGAAGCCGCTGCCGATGAAAATTCCGACAACAAACAGCAGCGAATCGCCCGGGAGGAAGAAGCCGATAAGCAAGCCACATTCAGCAAAGATGATGGCGACTGCTCCCCAAAAGGCCCACGGGCCGAGTTGAGTGAGCAGGTTCTCGGGGTCTAGCCAGTCAGGCAGTAGGGCAATCTGATCCACGCCACGAGGATATCTCGGGTTCGGGCCGACTGATCCGCATGGTGGCCATAACGGTTGGTGGGCGCAGCAACCGTTATGCGGCAAGCCAGGGGGCAAGGCTTAGAGCAGACTAGCCATGAGCAGCAGAAAGCCCCGACCGGATACTCGGCCGGGGCTTTCTGACAGCTAAGGCGGCTGCTAGGCCAGTGCCTTGGCCTTCAGATTGTCGAACTCTTCCTGGGAGATGACGCCCTGGTCGAGCAGCTGCTTCGCTTTGGCGATCTGCTCAGCCGGATCGGTTCCGGCGGCAGTCACGTTGCGGATGTATTCGTCCTGAGCCTGCTTCATCTTTTCGGCTTCTGCCACGGCGCGCTCGGACATCCCCTTACCGCGAGCGATGAGGTAGATCAGCGCAGTAATCGGCGGGAAGATAATCAAGAAAACGACCCAGATGCCTTTAACCAAACCCGAAGTGGTGTGGTCGCGGAACAGGTCGGAGAAGATGTAGAACAGGACCATCAAGAACGCGAATAGCAAGAAGATCCATAGGGTGGTCAGCAACACTGACCCAAAAGTCCACTCCACGAGGGACACCTTTCACTAGGAGCTACCGGTGCGGCGTTGCGCAGCGGTAACGTCGAATTGTGATCTGAGCCTAACAAGGCAGGGTGCTTGTTCTGCGTACCCCGCTGCTGTGGTGTGCTGTAATGCACACAAGATTTGTATGCCTCGTGCGGAAAGAAACGAAGAGTTGCGCAAGTTGCCCAGGGAGGTGCGATGTCGGTAACAACCCAAGACGCTCCATCTGAGGAGAAGCAGGGCCGGGACATCACCATCGTGCTGCAGAGCCGCAACGTTTGGCGAATCTCATTCGCGGTACTCGCCGCGGTTGCCGTGGCGCTCTTCCTCCGGTTCATCTTGGAGGACGGCGGGAACGTCATCTTCACCGTGCTGATGTCCTGGTTCGCGGCCATCGCTATGGCTCCGGCGGTCAACCGAATGTCACGCAAGATGCCGCGTGGCGTCGCGACGATTCTTGTGATGATCAGTTTCGCGATTTTCGTCATCCTGTTCACTATCGCTTTCGGTCAGCTCCTGCTCGATCAAATCGTGGGACTGATCCAGTCATTGCCGGGTCTGGTTGACAGCACGATCGCTTGGGTGAATCAACAGTTCAACCTTGAGCTGGACCAAGAAGCGATCCTGGAATCCATCGGGATCTCCACGGAGAATCTCGCCGAAGTCGCCCAGGAGGTGGGTGGGCAGGCCATCGGGATTCTTGGTTCGGTCCTCGGTGGCGTATTCAGCGTCTTCACCTTTGGTTTGTTCACCTTCTACTTGTCGGCTGATGCCCCGAGGTTCCGCCGCTGGCTGGCTACGCTGTTCCCGCCCCGGGCGCAGAGCGTGGTGATTAACGTGTGGGACATCACTGCCGAGAAGACCGGCGGCTACATTAGCGCGCGCGTCATCCTGGCATTCCTTAACGGCTCCACAACTGCCATCGTATTCCTGATCATCGGCATGCCGAACTGGTTGGCGCTGTCGATCTGGACCGGCATCGTGGCGCAGTTCGTCCCGACCATCGGAACCTACATTGCAATTACGCTGCCGGTCTTGGTCGGTCTGCTGAGCGACGAGCCCATAGTTGGTGTGCTGGCGTTGATTTGGGGTATCGCCTACCAGCAGGTTGAGAACCTGACCTTCGAACCGAAAATCAGCGCGAAGGCGGTCAACGTCCACCCGGCTGTCGCTTTCGGTTCGGTGATGATGGGAGCCGCACTGTTCGGAGTTGCAGGTGCCTTCCTGGCAGTTCCGGTCTCCGCCATGCTGCTCTCGCTGCTGAACATCTACACCCACCGCTACGAGTTACAGGGCGAAGGCGGCCGCATTGCCGATCGGGCGCCACCCGACAGCGAACAGTTGGAGCCGGCGGTCTCCGCTGACTGAGATGACTGACTCCGCTCACCAGGAGGACGGTGCGCCGTCATCCGCCGAGTCGGCCCCGCCGGTAGGTGTCGGCCCGCACCCGTTGCCGTGGCCGACGGACGACCGATTCGATCCGGACCTGCTGCGCGAAGGTGATCGCCGCAATGTGGCGGATCGCTATCGGTATTGGCGCATGACAGCCATCGTCGCGGACTTGGATGAACACCGATTCCCGTATCACGTAGCCATCGAGAACCTGCAGCACGATTTCAACATCGGTTCTATCGTGCGTACGGCCAATGCGTTCCTAGCCGCAGAGATTCATGTGGTGGGTCGCCGGCGATGGAATCGGCGGGGAGCCATGGTGACTGACCGGTATCAACACATTCGCCACCATGAATCGCCAGCAGAACTGGCCGAATGGGCAGCGAGGACTCAGATTCCGATCATTGGTTTGGACAACGTGTCTGGTTCGGTGCCGCTCGAGGGGTTCGTCTTTCCCCAGGAGTGCGTGTTGTGGTTCGGTCAAGAAGGTGCCGGATTGTCACCGGAGGCACTGGCCGCCTGCAATGACGTCGTGGCAATCGCTTCTTTTGGCTCCACTCGAAGCATCAATGTGGGAGCCGCCGCTGCGATTGCGATGCACTCCTGGGTCAGTCAACACGCCGGCGACCCGCCGGATTAGGGGCCAAACGGCTCTTCCCGGGCGTATTGCTACCGAGCGTGGCAGTGTGGGGTCCGTGCATGTTGTAGTAATCGGTGGCGATGCCGCCGGGATGTCATCGGCCAGTCAGATCAAACGGAAACTGGGCGAGAGCGTCGAAATCGTTGTTGTGAATGAGCAGGACTGGACCTCGTACTCTGCCTGCGGCATCCCTTACTGGGTTGCCGGTGAGGTAGCGGACGGGCCGGAGGCCCTCGTCGCCCGTAGCCCCGAAGAGCACCGCTCCAGAGGGATTGATGTCCGTAGCCGAGTGCGAGCTACGGCTATTGATCCCGTTGCACAGGTCGTTACCGCGGTTTCGGTCGATGCGCCTGCCGATGAGCAACAACTTGCCTACGACCACCTCATCATCGCCACTGGAGCCGCGCCGCTCACGCCGCCGATCCCAGGCATTGATCTGCCCGGCGTTCATCGGGTGCACACGTTAGACAACGGTCTGACCGCCATCGATGCGCTTGCCGAGTCACCCCGCACTGCGGTGGTGGTCGGAGCTGGCTTCATTGGATTGGAGATGGCTGAGGCTTGTGTGATGCGTGGCCTGGCGACAACCGTGCTCGATTTAGCACCAGAGCCGATGGCTGTCATGGACCCAGACATGGGAACGCTGATTCGCGAAGCCATGTCCGACCACGGCGCTGATTTCCGCGGTGACGAGCCTGCAACAGAGTTTGTGGCAGGTGCGGATGGCACGGTCGCCGCTGTTCGTACCGCTTCAGGGGAATACCCCGCCGACATTGTCTTTCTCGGCCTCGGTGTTCGGCCGCGCAATGAACTGGCCGTGGCCGCAGGGCTGCCGGTGGGTGATTCGGGCGGGATCGCTATTGACGATCATTGCCGGGTCGTCGGGACGACGAATATTTGGGCAGGTGGTGACTGTGTCGAGAACTATCACCGAATTTCTGATCGACCTGCCTACGTTCCGCTGGGAACCCACGCCAACAAACACGGTCGAGTGATCGGTCTCAACATCTCTGGTCTCGACGTCACTTTTCCCGGGATTCTGGGGACCGCGATCACCAAGTTTATGGATACCGAAATCGCTCGGGTCGGGCTCAGTGAACAACAAGCGATTGACTTGGGGTTGAACCCGGTGACGGCCACTATTACATCCCGCACCAAACCTGGTTACTTTCCGGGTTCGTCACCGATTTCCGTCAAGGTCGTGGCTGGTTCACCAGAGTGTCGACTGCTGGGGTATCAGATCGTTGGCGGACCTGGGTCAGGTAAGCGCATCGATACCGCGGCCGCTGCCCTGTGGAGTGGCATGACCGCAACGGACGTGGTTGACGTTGACCTGTCCTACGCCCCACCGTTCTCGCTGGTCTGGGATCCGGTGCAGGTGGCTGCTCGACGAGTGATGGCGGCACGGGACTTGCGTTGCCTGACGCCGCCAGATTGAGGCGCAGTGCCGCCGTTCACTCAGCAACGATCGGTGGTGAGGATCATGATGTTGCTGGGTAGCGGACAACTCGCTACGAAATGAACTGTCCAAGAGTTGGATCAGGAAAGGTGGCGATCACTATGGCCTATTCCGGTATTGACACTACGGCGGACGAGAAACGCATGTTGACGGGATGGTTGGACTTTCACCGGGCCACATTGGAGCGCAAGGCCGAAGGGCTCGATCCCGAGCGAATGAAGCGACAGAGCGTTCCGCCATCCAACCTGACCATGCTGGGACTGGTGCGTCACTTGGCGGACGTGGAGCGGCATTGGTTCCAGCGAGTACTGCAAGGAGAGCGGATCAAGCCGTTGTACTGGTCCAAGGATATTGCCGACGCGGACTTCACTGACTTGGCTGATGCAGATCCCTCGGCGGACTTCGCCGCTTGGTACGCGGAGGTGGAGAAGTCGCGCCAAATCGTGGCCGAGATTGCTGATCTCAACACGTTGGCGAAGTATCCGAAACTCGATGGCCCCACAAGTTTGCGGTGGATCTTGGTTCACCTGATCGAGGAATACGCCCGCCACAATGGTCATGCGGATCTGCTCCGAGAGACTATCGACGGTACGACCGGGCTCTAGCGACAACTCGCGCAACCTGCGAAAGCAGCCACCGGTCAGCTAGCCCGGAAATTTCCGTGGGCCGAGCAGCCAGGTCAGCCGCAGTGGCTGGGCTGGCTGGCCAGCAATCACGGCGCCAGCAATGTCGGCGAGTTGCTTGCCGAGGTCCTCGCCATCCAGGGTGAGTTGCTCGATCGATTGCTGCGCCATCGAACCCTGCGGCTCGGATCCGAGAGTGATAACCGGTAAAGCGCTGACCTCACGGCCCTGGCGGGTGAGTTGATCCACCAGCCAGTCAGGATCTAGCAGAACACCAAAAAATCCCGTCAGTCGTCTCGGGCACTTCGGCTAGTTGGTCTGATTCCGAGATCAACATCGTTGGCGGTATTGACTGGTCAGCACACCATTGCCGGTAGCAGGCTGCGGCGGGGTGCTGGGAGTCTGCGCCAGGGGGGAGAAACAGCGCTGGTTGCTTGGATCCCCGCTCGGCAAGGGCGTCAAGGGTCCAGGAACAGAGTCGTTCAAATTGACCCCGCAGATCTGCTGTTGAGCGGGAGTCACTGGTGAAGTCGATATCCACTACCCGGTAGTTGCGCCGGATTTCTGCGGGTAGGTCGTCCCCCACCCGCAGGTGTGCAAATACGATCAGGTCAAAAGGCAGACCATCGAGTTGTGCTAGATCCTGCAGCCTCATGGTGCAGGCGACGAAACCGCGAGCCAGCAGTTGCTCAGTGAACTCGGCCTGCAACTTTGGCCAATAGATTCGGGGCGCCGCGGCGGTGTCGTGGTCCTGAACGACAAGTGCCACGATCTGGCTGTGCCCGGTGGCGAGCGCACGCGCTTGCGCACTGGGGCGCTAGCCCATGGACTCAGCAGTCGCGATGATTCGCCGGCGAGTCTCGTCACTCATGCGGCCTTTGCCGCGTAAGGCATCCGACGCGGTCCCGAGACTGACCCCGGCATGCATCGCAACGTGCGCGAGTTTTGGGCGCCGAGGCGAGGTAGCCATGATTCGATTGTGGCCTACTCGAGCCACTGTCTGTCGCTGCGCAAGCTAAATCCCCGGCTTCGATCTGCCAGCAGGGCGATATTCTCCCTACGCTGAGGCCATGACTCAGGCATTACAGGTCGATCTATCCGGCAGGCGAGCATTCGTGACCGGGAGCAGTCGCGGGCTAGGTCTTGCGAGTGCACGAGCCCTAGCCCGTGCTGGCGCCGACGTGGGACTACTGGGTCGGCAACCAGAATCGGTAGCGGCCGCCGTGACTGATGTTGAACAGCACCGCGCCACCCCTGGGCAACGGGTAATGGCCTTTACCGGCGATCTGGCCACAACGGAAGGTGTGCAGGGCGTGATTGCCGACGCCACTAGGAGCCAATGGGACATTGTGGTGAACTGCGCTGGGGTGGCCCATCCAGGCTCGCTGGCTGAAATTGACCCGGCGGATTGGTCGGCAACAATGGCGGTGAACGTGACCGCACCCTTTCTCCTGAGCCAAGCGTTGTCAGTGCCGATGATGGAGCGCGGTTGGGGAAGAATCATCAGCGTCTCTTCGCACAGCGGTCTCCGACCAAGTAGAGGCTCGTTGGCCTACTCGGTATCGAAGGCAGCCCTGCAAATGCTCAGTACTTGCCTGGCAACCGAGTTGGGGCCGCACGGGGTGAGATCCAACGTCATTTGCCCCACCATTTTTCTTTCCGATATGGGTCGGGAATTTTGGAGTGACCTCGATGTGCTGAGCGGAAAGATTGAACAGATACCGGCCAAGCGGCTAGCGCGGGTAACGGAACTGGCAGATGTCATCCTCTTCCTGGCCAGCCCCGCCGCTGACTACATCAACGGTGCGGTGCTTCCAGTAGATGGGGGGCTTTTTGCTGGTAGACCGGCCGCCTCTGGGGTGACGCTGGCCAACCTGGACGAAGCCGAGTTGTCGCCGAATCAGCGATAGCGGCTCACAGTTGACTGTGGATCAGGGTGGCCAGTTGCTGCCCGAGACTGCGGGTTCGCGCCGCCCCACCGGGAAGAAAACCCATGTTGGCGAAACCGTGCACTTGATCGGTGAAGCACTGCTCCTGAACCATAATGCCGCTGTCACGAAGCTGTTGTGCGTAGGCGGAGCCCTCGTCTCGCAGCGGGTCAAACCCGGCAGTCCACAGCGCCGTGGCGGGCAGTCCGCGGTGATCACCGGCCAGCAGCGGTGAGACCTGCGGGTTGCGCCACTGTTCTGGGTCCGGCGCGTAGTGGCTGCGGTACCACTCCATGTCTGCTTTGGTGAGGAAGAAACCGTCGGCGAACTTGTTAATCGACGGCATGCCCATGCGCAGATCTGTACCCGGATAGATCAGGCCCTGGGCTGCCGGAAGCTGCTCGCCGGCGTCCCGCATGGCCATCGAGGTCACTGCCGCCAGGTTCCCACCAGCGCTATCACCCATGACGGCGACGATCCCAGGGAGATCTTCCGGCTGCGGGTTGTCTCGTAGCCAGCGAAAGGCGGCGACAGCGTCAATGACGGCAGCCGGGAATGGATGTTCCGGAGCCAGTCGGTAAGCCACGGACACGACCGTGCAGCCGCTGCCTAGCGCGAGTTGTCGACAGACGGCGTCGTGGCTGTCGAGATCACCTACCACCCAGCCCCCACCATGTAGATACATGATCACCGGTCGGGCTGCATCGGACCAGCCTCGATCCCGATACCGGCGTGCGGGTAGTGCTGTCGCGGATGTGGGAATGGTTAACTCGGCCACGGCGACCTGCCGCGGCGGTGTCATAGCCAGTTTGGCGCCCCGGACCATATCCTGTCGACGCCGAGTTACCGAGCTGCTGCCCGTACCGGCCACGGCGACTGCCTGATTCATTCGAAGCATCATCTGCACGGCTGGCTGTAACGTCTCACCATCCATGCTGTGGGGCGAGCCGGCCAGGCGACGGATCACTGATTCCGGCAGACCGAGCAAACCGGTAGCGGCTGCAGTCCCCAGTCGAGTGAGAATGTCCAACACAGCATCATTGTCCATCAAACGACGCAAGTGGCTCCGATTTGTTCTGGCATGCAGACCGGCTCTGCCTCACCGGGTCCAGTCTGCAAGGATTACGGCGCACCGCAAGAAGTGGAGATCCCATGCCCATTGCAACACCCGAGGTCTACGCACAAATGTTGGACCGGGCCAAAGCCGGCAAGTTCGCCTATCCCGCCATCAACTGCACGTCGTCACAGACGATCGTGGCGGCGCTACAAGGATTTGCCGAAGCCGAAAGTGACGGCATCATTCAGTTTTCCTGGGGTGGTGCGCAATACGCGTCTGGCCAAACCGTTAAAGACATGGTGCTCGGGGCAGAGGCACTAGCCGCCTTCGCGCACACGGTCGCGGATAAGTACCCCGTGAATATCGCGCTCCACACCGACCATTGCCCGCAGCAGCATCTCGACGGCTACATGCGCCCGCTGGTCGATATCTCACTGGAAAGGGTTGCCAAGGGGGAGCTACCGCTGTTCCAGTCGCATATGTGGGACGGCTCGGCTATCCCCCTAGACGAGAACTTGGATATCGCCGAGGAACTCCTCGATAAGTGCCATCGGGCCAACATCATCATGGAACTGGAGATCGGGGTAGTCGGTGGTGAGGAAGACGGCATCGAAGCAAAGCAGGATGCCAAGTTGTACTCCACACCAGAGGATGGCCTAGCAACCGCCGCCAAACTGGGGCTGGGTGAGCGGGGCCGCTACATGGTGGCTGCGACCTTTGGCAATGTTCATGGGGTCTACAAGCCTGGCAACGTCAAGCTTCAGCCGAAAATCCTGGACACCATCCAAAAAGCAGTCGGCGAGAACTATGGGGTGGAGAAGCCGTTTGATCTGGTGTTCCACGGTGGCTCCGGATCGCTGTTGTCCGAGATCCGGGAGTCATTGGATTTCGGTGTGGTGAAAATGAACGTCGACACTGACACCCAGTACGCCTTCACCCGACCGGTGGCCGACCACATGTTCCGCTATTACGACGAAGTACTCAGGATCGACGGCGAGGTCGGCAACAAAAAGAAGTATGACCCGCGTGCTTGGGGTAAGGCTGCCGAAGCAGGTATGGCTGCTCGGGTGGTACATGCTTGTGAGGATTTGCGTTCCGCGGGCACCAAGATCTGACCTGCAACGACGCCGGCCGCTGTCGGGTGGGGATGCGCCATTCCAGCTGTTGGAGCTGGGTGGGTGTGCTTTCTGACCACGCAGTCGTCCCGGTGCGTTACGCTCACTCACTGAATGCTGCAGTTGAAAAGAAAGGCTGCGACTGATGCCTGCAATCGTGCTCGTCGGCGCCCAATGGGGCGATGAGGGCAAGGGAAAGGCCACGGACCTGCTCGGTAGCCGGGTCGAGTACGTGGTGCGTTACCAGGGTGGAAACAACGCTGGCCACACCGTAGTGGTGGGCGAGCGGAGTTTTGCACTCCACCTGCTGCCCAGCGGAATCCTGTCCCCGGACTGCACCCCCGTCATCGGCAACGGTGTGGTGGTGGATCCAGGTGTCTTGTTTGAGGAGATCGCCGGACTTCAGCAGCAGGGGATTGATACCTCTCGGCTACTGATCAGCCCAGATGCCCACTTGATCACCCCGTATCACGTGACCTTGGACAAAGTTGCCGAACGCTTCCTCGGAAAATCCCGGATTGGGACTACCGGCCGCGGAATCGGGCCCACCTACGCCGACAAGGTCGCACGGCTAGGCATTCGGGTGCAGGACCTTTTCGACGAATCCATCCTGCAGCAAAAGGTCGAAGCAGCCCTCGATCTGAAGAATCAGATTCTGGTCAAGATCTACAACCGACGCGAGATTTCGGTTGCGGAGATCACCGACTACCTGCTGGAGTTCGCCGATCGGATGCGTCCCATGGTGGTCGACACCTCCCAAGTGCTCAACAAGGCACTCGATGCTGATCGGGTAGTGCTGTTGGAAGGCGGGCAGGGAACACTGCTGGATGTCGACCATGGCACCTACCCGTTTGTCACCTCCTCCAACCCAACTGCGGGTGGTGCCTGCACCGGTGCCGGCATCGGTCCCACCCGGATCAACCGCGTCGTGGGGATTCTCAAGGCCTACACCACTCGCGTGGGATCGGGGCCGTTTCCGACCGAACTGCTGGACGAGGACGGCGAACGGCTACGCACTATTGGCCACGAGTTCGGGGTGACTACTGGCCGGGACCGCCGATGTGGCTGGTTTGACGCGCCGATTGCGCGCTTTGCCGGTCGAGTGAACGGACTGACTGACTTCTTCCTCACCAAACTGGACGTCCTCAGTGGTTGGGAAAAGATCCCGGTATGTGTGGGCTACCGCATCGACGGTGGTACCACGGAGGAATTGCCGCCGTCCCAAAGCGACTTCCACGGCGCAGAGCCCATTTACGAGCTCCTGCCAGGATGGCAAGAGGACATCTCCGAAGTCCGAGACTTCAACGACCTGCCCCCGAATGCGCAGTCCTACGTAGAATTCCTTGAACAAGTCAGTGGCACGCGAATTTCGGCTATTGGGGTGGGACCCGACCGAGACGCCACCATCGTGTTGCATGATCTATTGGATTGAGGTGTCAGCGGCGCAACATCGGGGGGCGAGTGAGCCCCCGTACTAGGTCTGGGAGGATCGAACTATGGAGATTGACCCCCGCAATGGAATCCAAATTTTGGACGAATCGTCCTGCTGGGAAATGCTCGCCCGGGAAGCCCACGGCCGGCTCGCAGTAGCACCAGCCGGACTTCCGGACATCTTCCCCGTGAACCACCTCCACCACGACAATCGGTTGCTGTTTCGAACCGCTGAGGGTTCCAAGCTGGTCTCAGTTGCGGTGAATTCCAAGGTCGCCTACGAGGTAGATGGCTACCTCCCCGAAACCGGTGAAGCGTGGAGTGTTGTGGTGCAGGGAACGGCGCGCATCGTGGAATCCGACGAAGAGTCGGCGATGTTAGAAGAGTTGCCACTGACCCCGTGGAACGCTGGTCCCAAGAACAACTTCGTCGAAATAGTCCCAGAGCGGGTGAGCGGTCGTAGGTTTCGGCTTGGACTGGGACCAGACGCGTGAAGGTTCTGGTCGTTGGGTCCGGCGCCCGAGAACACGCGTTGGTAAGCAAATTACTCAGCGATCCCGGTGTTGAGCAGGTAGTTGCGGCGCCAGGCAATGCTGGCATCGCTGCGGTCGCTCCCGTGCTGCCGGTTGACGTCGCTGACCCGGTAGCAGTAGCTGATCTGGCAGCGCACGGTGAGTTCGATCTCGTCGTGATCGGTCCGGAACTGCCGTTGGTCAATGGTGCTGCGGACGAAATCCGGAGCCGGGGGTTGTTGTGTTTCGGCCCGAGTGCCGCTGCCGCGCAACTGGAGGGCAGCAAGGCCTTCGCGAAAGAAATCATGGCTGCTGCTGGCGTTCCCACCGCGGCGAGTGTGACCTGCACCGATGAGGATCAGGTTGTAGCCGCGCTGGACTGTTTCGGCGCTCCTTACGTGGTGAAGGATGACGGTTTGGCCGGTGGCAAGGGTGTCGTGGTGACCGACGATCGTGCTGCTGCGCTGCGGCACGCCCAAGAATGTCTCAGCAAGGGCAGCAGTCTTGTGGTGGAAGAGTTTCTCGACGGACCCGAGGTATCACTCTTCGTCATCACCGACGGTGCCGATGCAGTGCCACTGCTCCCCGCGCAAGACCACAAGCGGGTGGGGGATGACGATGCCGGACCGAACACTGGCGGTATGGGCAGCTACACCCCACTCCCGTGGGCGCCCCCCGATTTGGTTGAGCAGATCATGACTCAGGTGGCACGACCCACGATCACAGAGATGGCCCGCCGCGGAACTCCATTCGCGGGTGTCTTGTACTGCGGGCTGGCGCTGACTAGCCGCGGTTTGAAAGTGGTCGAGTTCAACGCTCGCTTCGGCGATCCCGAGATCCAAGCGGTGCTACGACTGCTGGATAGTCCGCTATTTCCGCTGCTGCGTTCCGCAGCTGCAGGAAGTCTGGGCCAGCAACCGGATCCGGTCTGGTCCGATGGGGCAGCGGTGTGTGTCGTGGTAGCGGCGAAGGGCTACCCGGTTTCGGTCCAGACTGGTGATTCGATCACAGGTATCCCCGAGGCTGAGCAAGTCACCGAAGTAGCAGTGGTGCATGCGGGGACTGCGACCGGTGAAAGTGGGTTGGTCACCAGTGGCGGTCGAGTACTCAGTGTCACCGCACGAGGCGCAGATCTCGCAGAGGCTGCTGATCGGGCCTACCAGGGCATCGATCGAATCGAGATCCGTGGCTCGCATCACCGTAGCGATATCGCCCGGGCGGCTCGGCTCGGCGCAATCGTGTTGCCCGGCTGAGGGACGGATCAGGATCGCGACGAAGACCAATGACCCGGTTCGATCGAGTAGCGGGATACTGCTAGCGCAAAGCGGTAGTTGAGAGAGGATGATAGAAGCGTGAGTTCTTTGGACATCGGAAATGTTTTGGCCTCGCGCTACGCCTCAGACCCGATGGCCGACATCTGGTCGCCGGAGCACAAGATCGTGTTGGAGCGGCAGTTGTGGCTAGCGGTGCTGGCGGCACAAGCCGATCTTGGCGTGGACATCCCCCAAGGCGTAGCTGCTGACTACGAGAAGCAGTTGAACGTCGTTGACCTCGCCGCAATTGCTCGCCGTGAACTGGTAACCAAACACGATGTGAAGGCCCGGATCGAGGAGTTCAACTCACTCGCTGGACACGAACACATTCATAAGGGGATGACCAGTCGCGATCTGACCGAGAACGTCGAGCAGATGCAGGTCCGAGATTCGCTGGTGGTGATCCGGGACAAAATGGTGGCTGCGTTGGCGATGTTGGCCGATCTTGCGGTGCAGCACAGTGAGGTGCCGATGGCCGGCCGTTCCCACAACGTCGCGGCCCAGATGACCACCCTAGGCAAACGATTCGCGTCAGCCGCCGAAGAGCTCCTGGTCGCCTACGAGCGGGTGGAGAGACTGATTGGTCAGTTGCCGTTGCGGGGCATCAAAGGGCCGATGGGGACCGCCCAGGACATGCTGGATCTGCTGGGTGGCGATACCAACAAGTTGTCCGAGTTAGAGGAGCGCGTCGCCGCTCATCTGGGGTTCCAGCGAGTGCTCGCTTCCGTCGGTCAGGTGTATCCGCGATCGCTGGATGCGGAAGTGCTGGGCGCGCTCACCCAAGTAGCGGCCGGTCCGGCCTCGCTTGCCACCACGATTCGATTGATGGCAGGACAGGAACTCGCCACCGAGGGGTTCCAGCCGGGGCAAGTTGGATCCTCGGCGATGCCCCACAAGATGAATGCTCGATCCTGCGAACGCGTCGGCGGGTTCATGGTGCTACTGCGGGGCTACGCGACCATGGCCAATGACTTGGCTGGGGCGCAGTGGAACGAAGGGGACGTGTCCTGCTCGGTGGTCCGCCGGGTGATGCTGCCGGATGCCTTCTTTGCAGCGGACGGCATGTTTGAAACTTTCCTGACAATCCTGCGCGACTTCGGTGCCTATCCGGCGGTGATTGCAACCGAACGCGACCGCTACCTGCCCTTCCTCGCTACTACGAAGGTACTGATGGCTGCCGTTCGTAACGGTGTTGGTCGCGAAGAGGCGCACGAGGCGATCAAACGGAACGCAGTTGCGGTCGCGCTAGCGATGCGCGAATCCGGTGCTGACAATGACTTGATCGAGCGGCTGGCGTCAGATGATCGACTAGGGCTTTCGACTGAGCAGATCGAGACCGTACTAGCTGATCCGATGACGTTCACTGGAGACGCGTCGAGCCAGGTACGCACCGTGGCAGATCGGATTGCCGCAATCGTTGCCGAGCACCCGCGGGCCGCCAACTACCAACCAGGAGAAATTCTGTGAGCGAGCAGGAGCAACTGCCCACGATCAAAGTCGCGGCTCTTGGCGGCGCTGTCGGTCCGGAGCTCAAGGAGCAAATTCTTAGTGGCGATCGGGTGGCGATTTTCGTCGCGGACCAGAGCCGGGCTTGGCTCCCGGGGGAGAAGTTTCGCCTAGTTGACGAAAGCGACGCGACCATAATGGTGGCTGAGGTAGTGGATGCGGCGAGTACCACGATAGTGACCGCCACCTGGGCGCAGGCGGAAGCAGAAGGGTCAACAGTCGTTTCGCTAGCGGAATGGCAATCGGCAGCATCAGCTCGGGCTGAGGAAGTGACAGGTGACGTTGAGCCGATAGCGCCACTCACCTGGTTACGCTTTAGGGTGATAACGCCGTGGCTGCCGCTGCCGCCTAGACCTACTGCCGGTGACCTAGATCTACCGGAGGGCTATCGGCACGCCTATTCCGGAAAAGTAAGAGATCTGTTTGCCACCCCTGACCACAATCTGCTGGTCGTGGCCAGCGACCGGATTTCCGCTTACGACTGGGTGTTGCCAACACCGATCCCGGATAAGGGCGCCATTCTGACCCAAATGAGTCTGTGGTGGTTCGACCAGCTGAGCGATATCGTTCCTAACCACGTGATCTCAACGGAAGTTCCCCACCGGGTTCGAGGTCGAGCCGTGGTGTGCGAGACGTTGCAGATCTATCCAGTGGAATGCGTTGTGCGTGGCTACTTGGCTGGCTCCGGTCTGGCGGACTACAACGAATCGGGCAAGGTGTGTGGCGTGCCGTTGCCGGGGGGCTTGGTCGAAGGCGATGCATTGACGGAACCGATCTTCACGCCAGCCACCAAGGCTGACATCGGCAACCATGATGAAAACATTTCCCTTGAACAGATGAAGGAAGTTGTCGGTCGGCAGACGGCAACCCAGTTGCGGGAGTTGTCGCTGCGGGTCTACTCCCGGGCAGAGGAGGTCGCCCGCGACCGGGGCATTATTGTCGCCGATACCAAGTTCGAGTTTGGACATCGCGCTGACGGCAGCGGCGCGATCCTGGCTGATGAGGTGCTGACCCCAGATTCCTCCCGATTCTGGCCATTGGACACCTGGCAACCGGGCCGCAGCCAGCCATCCTTCGATAAACAGTTCGCTCGGGATTGGCTGAAGTCTTCGGAATCCGGTTGGTCACCGAGCAGCGATGAACCGCCGCCGCCACTTCCCGATCAGATCGTTGAGCAGACTGCTGCGAGGTATCGAGAGGCCTACCGACAACTCGTCGGTTCAGATTTTTCTGGCTAGCGGCTGCTCGGGAGTCCGATTACCTGAGTGATTCATCCAGGATGGCCGGAATATCCGATTTAGCCTGACTCACATGACTCAGCAGAGGTAGCGTCATCTTCATGAAGAGTTCCCCGATACCTGCGCTGAAGCCCTCATCCATTGCGCTCGCAGTCGTAGCCTTGCTGGTGGCAGCGCTGCTGCCGGGTTTGAATCACGGGGACGCTTCAGCCGGTCACGACCCTGGGCTGCCCTGCAACTTCGCGCCGGGAGCCGACTGTGACAAGGCGGATCTGACGGATATCACTCTCAACGGAGTGGATCTGCGGGGGATCTCACTCAAAGGTGCCTTGCTGTACCGCTGCTCACTCACCGATGTTGACCTCAGCGGAGCGGATCTGGAAGGGGTGGAGATCTTCCAATGCCCAATGACCAGGGTCAAACTCGATGGCGCCAACCTCAAGGATGCGCACTTCATCCGATCTGACTTCAAGCAGGTCAGCGCGAAGAGCGCGAACTTCAGCAAGTCAGAGGTCTACCAATCCGTTCTCGCCGACAGTTCGCTCAAGGGAGCGTCCTTTCACAAGGCGTTAGTCAAACAGGCGACTTTGCGCGACGTGGACTTGCGGGACGCGGATCTTCGAAAGATGGTGACATTGCAAGTCGATCTCCTCCGCACGAACCTCTCCAAGTCCAACATGAACAAGTCGAACTATGAACAATCCACGATGAAGAAGAATGTAAAGCTGCGGAAAGCATCTATGCGCGGGGTGACGTTTGTCGAAAGCAACCTCAAGAAGGTAGATCTTGCTGGTTCTGACTTGACCGGAGCGTTCTTTTGGCGGGTGGATACAACCGGAAGTCGAATCAGCAATTCCAATTTCGAAGCGGCTCAGTGCACGTCGGTTGTTCTCCCAGACGGTAGTGAAGTCAACCGCAAAATCTACCGCGGCCCGTGCACGCCGACCCCCTAGTTAGACAACAGGCTGCTGCTAACCCGCTGCCGCATTGAGCCATTGCGCGCTAGTCTGCTTGCTGCTGAGCGGGAAGCAGAGCCACCGACTGGTTGGCCGCTTCGATCACATCCAGAATCTCGGAACCGATCAACTCGTGACGGTCTAGGAGCGCATCTCGCAACGCCTCCACCACGTGTTTGTTCTCCCGCATCAGGCTGGCGGCGCTTTCTTTGAGTGAAGTCAGCAGTTCCTCTAATTCTTGCCGGGATTCCTTGTCTGCCAGCACCCGACCGACAAGGTTCGTGTTGGAGGATTGGGACCCGGAAACTGCTTGCAGGCTGATCAAAGAGTTACCCATCCCGCAGGAGCCAATCATTTGACTGCCCACTGTGGTGGCGTAGGTGAGATCACTGCTCGGGCCAGTGGAGACTTCGCCGAAAAAGATTTCCTCGGCAATCTGGCCGCCAAACGCGATCTGGATCATCGCGGTCATCTCTGACTGCGAACGAGTGAATACGTCCTCGGAATCGCCGTGTGCCAGCATGCCGAGGGCATCCTTGCGCTTGATGATGCTCAAGATATCCAGCCGCCGATAGGGCGCGACCAAATAAGCGATGGTGGCATGCCCGGCTTCATGGGTGGCAATCAGCCGCCGCTCATGGTCGGTGTAGGCGACCGGTTGACCCATGCCTACCTCTTCGGTGAGCCTGGCTTGTTCCACATCTCGGCGATCGAGGGCATTGGCCCCACGGCGCAGTGCGTTGACCAGCGCCTCATCGAACAGGTGCTCCAGCATGGCCGGGGTGTAGCCCTGTGTGACCGCACCAATTGCTGCCCGCACCTGTGGGGCGTCCAGTTCGGCGTCGTGGCGGCAGCGATCGAGCGCATGGTCAATCAGTAGTAGCCGGCCCGCCAGTGCAGGTGGCTCAAATGCGATCCGTCGATCAAAGCGACCCGGTCGCAGCAGCGCCGGATCGAGATTGTCGGCACGGTTGGTGGCCGCGATGAGCAGAATATTGGCGCGGTCGACCTTCGGGCGAGATAACTGGTGTCCGGCAGGCAAGAACAGGTTGGCTTTGTCAATCAGCCAGGATTGAAAGTTTTGCCAGCCGACCGGCTCATCAAAGGACTGCATCTGGATGAGCAGTTCGTTGACAACACCACCGACTCCTTCTGACACAGCTTTGTGGACAACTGACTTGTCTTGCTGCTCGGGGAGGGCTGAGCTGTTAAGCCCAGATCGTGCCATTGCAATCGCATCAATTTCCTCGATGAAGCCGATGGCCCCACCTTCAGATCTGGCGACCTTGCGCAGTGACTTGAAGTAGGAACGGATCTTGCGACTGGTTGCGCCGTAGTACATAGATTGGAAACTGGTGGCACTGACGAACAGGAACGGAACCCCGGCATCTCGCGCGATGGCCTTGGCGATGTAGGTCTTCCCGGTTCCGGGCGGACCCTCGAACAATAGACCGCGACGCGGGGTGCCGCCCATCTCGCGAGCAAAGGTTTTGTGGGCCAGGAACAGATCGACCGATCGGTTGATGTCTTCTTTGATCGGCTCAATGCCAACGACATCGTCCAAGCCAATTTCGAGTTGCTCGGGTCGGTAGAGCACGTGGGGTGATCTGCCTGCACCTAAAGTCATGGCAAACAGGAAGATCAACATGAAGAGGAAGAAGACCCCCATCATCAAGTAGATCGGATCAATCTGCGGCAGGCTGAGGCCCGTCAGCGTAAACGGCTCACCAACGCTAATGCGCCAGTACAACAGCGCCGCCGGAATCACCAGAATCAAGGCAAGTTTGCGTAAGCGATCTAGCCGTTTGGATTCACGTGTCTCCGCGACGTCACTCACGTCCCGCAAGATCGACTGATCAGGTTGTTCGTTGGTTTCTGAGGTGTTCACCAGTCTGTCCTCCGCCGGTACTGGTTTGTGGTGAGCGGTTGCCCGCCACGAGTTGAACGCCACTTGGGAGAGCGACGGACCGCTCAGTAGTCGTTAGTCGCGGAATGATCCGGGATGGATGCACCATTTCTCCCTAGCGCCGTTGTCGAAATATCGACGTGTTCATCTTCTCCCTCGAAATCTGGTGGGGGTAAAGGCTAAACAATCAATCTTGAGGCTCTCTTGAGATTAGTTACTCCGAATGGGTCACAACTGATCTCTGCGCCCGCCGACACGCGAGCCCAACTGACCATTAGCCTGAGATCATGAGCCCCGAGGCGCTCGCCGGGATCGTCGGCGGCTTAGTTCTTCTCGTTCTCGGCGGTGAGGTGCTGGTCCGCGGCGCGGGCAACATCGCCACAGCGGCAGGTCTTTCCCCTTTGGTCGTGGGACTAACGGTGGTGTCGAGCGCGACCTCGGCACCGGAGTTCGCTGTGACCATGGATGCGGTGCTCGCTGATCTACCTGGCCTGGCAGTCGGGGATCTCGTCGGGAGCAATATTGCCAATGTCCTGTTGGTGCTCGGAACAACTGCTGCGTTGGCAACTGTGGTGGTGGACCGCCAGTTGTTGCGGTTCGACGTCCCGATCCTGATCGGTATTTCCGTGCTGGCCACCTTCTTCGCATTCGGTGGCGCAGTGCAACGGTGGCAGGGTGGTGTCCTTTTCCTAGCCTTGCTGATCTACCTGGTGGCTGCATTTAGGACTCGTGAACGCGTGCCAAGTGAGCCTGCCGAGTTGACGCTAGGGCCAGTCGATGTGAGCCGCTGGCCCCAATCTCGGGTGGTGGCAGCCAGCGTGGTGCTGGTCGGGTTTGGTGTAGGTCTGTTGGTCATCGGGGCGGGTGTACTCGTCGCAGGAGCGGAATCCATAGCGGTGTCACTCGGCATCAGTGATGTCGTTATCGGGATCACCGTGGTTGCAGTTGGGACTTCGCTGCCGGAACTGGCCACCAGTGTGGCGGCAGTCCGGCGCGGCAAGACCGACCTCGCCGTGGGCAATGTGGTGGGCTCCTGCATCTTCAACTTGGGTGGTGTTTTGGGGTTGGCTGCGATATTGGTCCCCGGCGGCATCCCCGTCGCGCCCGGAGCGGCCTACTTCGACTTCTTCGTCATGACCGGGGTGGCGTTGCTGCTGTTGCCGGTCGCCTACGTTCGAAGCCGAATCTCTCGGATCGAGGGGGCGTTGTTCCTGATCAGCTATCTGGTTTACATGCTGTTTTTGCTGCTGCGCACCCAGGAGCACGACGCCTTGCAGCCGTTCAGCTATCTCGTGGTTTTAGTCCTAGTTCCGGTCATCGTCATTGTCTTGGTCATTCAGGTGGTGGCGGAGTGGCGGTACCGGGCTCGCCACCCCGATCGGGCGGTGGTCACCACTGAGCACGACTGATGCCACTGCGCAGGCCACGCCTGCGCGGCGGCGGCAGTCGGCACAGTTACGCTGGTACTGGTTCGCAACCGCGGACCTCACCGTGACCCTGGAGTGGTTGTGACTCGCGTCGTTGTTGATGTCATGTTGAAGCCGGAGATTCTCGACCCGGAAGGTCGGGCGATCCAAGCGGCCCTGGCGAGATTGGGTCTGGAGGGAGTGGCCGATGTCCGGCAGGGCAAACGGTTCGAGATAACTCTCGACGGTCCCGTGGAAGCGGAACGAGCTGCGGCGGTAGACCGGTTGGCTGCCGAGTTACTGGCTAACCCGGTGATTGAGGACTACACACTGCGCCTGGAGAACGAGCAGTGACCGCTTCCGTCGGAGTCATCACCTTTCCCGGTTCGCTGGATGATCTGGACTCCCGTCGAGCTCTTGATGCTGCTGGACTTTCTGCCCAGCCGGTGTGGCACGCCTCCGATTCGTTGGATGGCGTCGACGCCGTGCTGGTGCCAGGTGGATTCTCCTATGGCGACTACCTGCGGTGCGGTGCGATCGCCCGTTTCGCTCCGATCATGTCTGAAGTCATTGCGGCCGCTGGACAAGGAATGCCCGTACTGGGCATCTGCAACGGATTCCAAATCTTGTGTGAATCACATCTGCTGCCGGGAGCGCTCACGCGCAACGAGTCGTTGCACTATGTCTGCCGAGATCAGTGGCTGCGGGTGGACAACAGTCGCACCGCATGGACCAACTCCTACGATGAGTCGCAGGAAATCCTCATCCCGATTAAGCACGGCGAAGGCCGCTACGTTGCCGACGACGCTACGTTGGATCAACTCGAAACGGATGGTCGGGTGGTGGTGCGCTACATCGGTGGCAACCCCAACGGCTCTTTCCGCGACATCGCCGGCATCTGCAATGAAAGCGGCAACGTGGTCGGTTTGATGCCTCATCCGGAACACGCGATCGACCCGCTGACTGGCGCACCGGGAACGGATGGCCGCGGGTTCTTTGAATCAGTACTTAACAGTCTGGTCGGAAGTGGAGGGTTGCGATGAGTTTGGATACCGTCTCAGCGGCCACTACCGGGACCGACATGGAGCAGCCGTTCGCCGAACTCGGTTTGAAGGCGGATGAGTATCAGCGCATCCGGGAAATCCTCGGGCGCCGACCGACCTCCAGTGAGTTGGCCATGTACTCGGTGATGTGGAGCGAGCACTGCTCCTACAAATCCAGCAAGGTTCACCTGCGGCAGTTTGGCGAGAAAGCGCCGAAGAGCGATGCGCTGCTGGTCGGTATTGGTGAGAACGCTGGCGTGGTGGACATCGGCGATGGCTGGGCCGTCACTTTCAAAGTGGAAAGCCACAACCATCCCTCCTACGTGGAGCCCCACCAGGGAGCAGCCACCGGCGTCGGCGGCATTGTCCGCGACATCATCTCCATGGGTGCCCGACCGCTGGCAGTGATGGATCCACTCCGGTTCGGTGACCCTAAGGAGCTGGACACCCACCGTGTTGTCCACGGGGTGGTCGCCGGCATCGGTGGATACGGCAATTGCCTGGGACTGCCCAATATCGGCGGTGAAGTGGTCTTCGACCCCTGCTACCAGGGAAATCCGCTGGTCAACGCTTTGTGTGTTGGGGCGATGAAGCACGAGGACATTCATCTAGCTAGCGCCAAAGGCCTAGGCAACCTCGTGGTGCTCTACGGTGCTCGCACCGGTGGTGACGGCATCGGTGGCGTGTCGGTGTTGGCCAGTGAGACCTTCGAGGCGGACGGACCCGCAAAACGACCGAGTGTTCAGGTCGGCGACCCGTTCATGGAGAAATTGCTGATCGAGTGCACGCTGGAGGTGCTGCACGCCGGTCTAGTTGAGGGCATCCAGGACCTGGGTGGTGCTGGCATTTCGTGTGCGACTAGTGAACTAGCCAGTAATGGCGACGGTGGCATGCACGTATGGCTGGATCGGGTGCCATTGCGCGATCAGACGCTCAGCCCCGAAGAAATCCTGATGAGTGAATCCCAGGAGCGGATGTGCGCGGTAGTCACGCCAGAGCACATCGAAGACTTCCTAGCGATCTGTGGGAAATGGGATGTCGAGGCCACCGTGATCGGAGAGGTCACCGACAGCGGTCGACTCACCGTCGATTGGCACGGTGAGCAGATCGTGGACGTTCCGCCGCGCAGCGTTGCCCACGACGGCCCGGTCTACGAACGCCCCATGCAACGCCCGGACTACCTCGATCAACTGCAGGCCGCCGGACCCCAAGACCTGACTAGGCCCAGCACCGCGGCCGATATCGGTAGCACGCTGCTGCAATTGTTGGGTTCCGCGAACCTGGCAGATAAGTCCTGGGTCACCGACCAGTACGACCGGTACGTCCGGGGTAACACGGTGCTGGCACAGCCAGAGGATTCCGGCATGATCCGTATCGACGAGAACACCGGCCGTGGTGTGGCGATCTCCACCGACTGCAACGGTCGGTTCGCCAAACTAGACCCTTACGTTGGCGCCCAACTGGCTCTGGCTGAGTCCTATCGCAACGTCGCAGTCACCGGTGCGGTACCGCTGGCGGTGACTAACTGTCTGAACTTCGGCTCACCGGAAGACTCAGGCGTGATGTGGCAGTTCGCCGAGGCCGCTCGTGGGCTTGCGGACGGCTGCTTGCAGTTGGGGACCCCAGTGACGGGCGGCAACGTATCGTTCTATAACTCCACCGGCGATGTCGCGATTCATCCGACCCCGGTGGTGGGGGTTCTCGGTGTCATCGACGATGTCGAGCGTCGCACCCCGCAGGCCTGGCAAGCCGATGGCGAAGTGATCTACCTACTGGGTGACACTCGGGATGAGTTCGGTGGCTCGGAGTGGGCGCACGTTGTGCACGGTCAGCTTGGTGGTACCCCGCCGGCGGTTGATCTGGAACGGGAGCAACTCCTAGCTGAGGTGCTGGTGGCGGGTAGTCGGGACGGCATGATCAGCGCCGCCCACGATGTTTCCGATGGCGGTGTTGCGGTGGCGTTGGCCGAGATGGCGCTGCTGGCAGACGTGGGTGCTCGAGTGTGGATCCCAGATGACATCGACCCGTTCGTGCAGCTGTTCAGTGAGTCCGCCGGTCGAGCCGTCGTGGTACTACCCCGCAGCGAGGAACAGCGCTTCACCAGCATGTGCGCTGCTCGTCGATTGCCAGCGGTACGGATC
The DNA here is from genome assembly GCA_022599915.1 of Actinomycetes bacterium. Lineage (NCBI taxonomy): Bacteria > Bacillati > Actinomycetota > Actinomycetes > Actinomycetes bacterium. The sequence goes on along the minus strand of JAHZLH010000068.1, from coordinate 26,302 downwards.
GGAGCGGTGGATAGTGGGCTGGGCGCTGATCACGGCCACGCCGATCAGCAGGTTCTCGCCGTAGACCGAGTCTACGGCGAGACCGTGGTTTTGCCGCTGGATATCTTACGAGCCGTCCACAGCGAGGTGCTGCCGGAACTCTTCGCTTACGAGTGAGCACGGCGATCCGCACGCACCACTTGGCAGCGGGATAAAGTCGCCCAGCGAGTCCGTTGGGGTGCCACCGTTACTGGGTAGCCGGGTCACTGGCGAGGCGGGAATGGGAACCGAGGACCCCTTGGAACAGTGATCGTTGCTGCTCGGGCCTACTTGGACCGAGACCTAGCACTCTTGAGCAGTTTCCGGTAGCGCCGCTCTGTCGAACTGGTCTCAGATTCAGAAGACTTGGCGGACCGCTTGCCTAGACCGAAGTCCAGGGCCGCTTTGCTTGCGATGAGTGCGTAGGGGAATGGGACTGAACTTGGTTCTGGAAGTGAATCGACAGTCGGGCGAGTCGGTACAGCCAGTTGATCGACGTCTCCGATGAGAGTGGCAGCTGAGGCGCGTAGATCAGCTGCGAAGCTTGCGGCCACCGGCCGGATGCCATCTGCAGCCCACGTGGGTATCGGAATTGATTCGCGGATTTGTTCTGATTGCGCGAGTCTTCGGCGAAGGAGTTTGGAGAGCTTGCGTTGCTTATCCCTGGTGGGTAGCCCTGATTCTAGAACCACTTGTCGCAGGAGCTCTGCTGCGTCGTACGACAAGGATTGATTCGATTCCCGGGGCTTTCCGTCGACTCCTAGCGTTGTTTGCTCTAGACCCAGCAACCGTTCAGTCACTCGAGGAAGGATATCGGGAGACCTCTTGTCGACCATGACGAAGACAAGGTTCTCTTCACCTGCTGCGGCCCCCCAATTTTGCAGGATTTTGGCGAGATCCTGTTTCTCCCAAAAGACAGCGTTCGAGCGCTGCTCGTCCGCAATAATCTCACGGAGCCAATCTTGGTACGACAGCTTTAGGCTCCTGCACATCTTGATCCGCTGCTGCCAGGTAGACGGCAGTAGATCGGACATGGAGCGCATGGAAACCATGACCGTCACCGGCCGGTCTAGCCGACTGACGAGCCGCTCTGCCTGTTCTGCAGTTGCCGCGCAGATCGATTCGTTGCTAATGACTACCCGGCCAGTGTGACCCGAAATCTCTTGTTCGAGTTCCTGCCAGGCCTGCTCTCGCGCAGGTTTGCCGTCCATCAGACTGTAGTTCTTGTACCAGGTGTCTGGTGTCTTCACCAAGATGTTGGACCGCTGCAACTGCCCAAGTGAACCCAACAGATCTCGTTGAAGACTGGTAGTTCCGGTCTTCATCACACCAATGTGCAGCAAGACACCCGACTCGGGGATGGCTCCCAGTTCCACGAGTAGAGAGTACTACAGCGGGATTCGACTTGAATCTGGGTCGCAGGTGCCGGTTAGTGTGAAGTGCGTTGACCGGGTGGGGGCGGCTTCGCTACCTACGGGTTTGCTGATCGTCGTGGCAGCCGGGCCCCCAGTTGCAGATTTCTGGGGGCGAGGAGTGGCTAGGTAGGACGCCAAATGCCACTCGCATACTACGATTGTCGCGATTGATGTTTCATTGTCGGGTGATCGTCGATTGGCGTGAAGACCCAAAGGAAGATCTGAGTAAATGCGAGCCAAAATGGAAAAGGGTCCATCGGACGCTATTGCGGGTTCGCGACCACGGGTCGCAACAGCCACCGTCTTAAAGACAACGCCGGAGCAGACTTTCCAGTTTGTCTCATACCACCGCCACCTAGGTGTCGATGAAATCATCTTGTTCTTTGACGATCCGACTGATGTGGCGGCGGACGCGCTTGACGGTGTTGAAGGTGTCACCGTGTTCAGATGTGACGCAGCGCATTGGTCGGGTGTGGGGCCAAAGGGGGAAAGGCCCGCGCGGGTTCCACCCCGACAAACAGCTAATGCAGATTGGCTATTGCGAACTAGGTCGGAGGATCTTGACTGGATCATCTTCATCGACAGTGACGAACTGGTGTACGCACCTGACGGGTTGCACGAGTCGATAGCCCGAGAGTCAGAGGGTTTGACGGTCCTCCAGTTGAGAGTCCTTGAGGCGATTCCCCCGAATCCCAATATCTCCCGACCCTTTCAAGATGTGTCACTCTTCCGCGTGCACAACAGAAAGAAGTATCGGAAAGCGAAACGCCTTCACCTGACCACGGGATTCTCGAAAGTGGAGCCAAGAAGATTCTTCCGAGGGCACGTAAGCGGCAAAGCCATAGTGAAGCCGAACGGCGTTGTACGTCGCATGGGGATTCATCGCCCTCGAGAAGTCGACGAAGAGAGGTTCCGCAGAGAGCCAAGCGGCAGCATGTGGGTGCTCCACTTCGATGCCGCGTCCTTCGACGATTGGAAGCGTAAATGGCGGGGACGCTCCGAGTTCGTTGGCCACGGCTACAGCGACAGACAGTACCAATGGGATGAGTTTGTTCGGTTGGACGAACAACAAGATGACGATGGCCTGTTGGAGTTGTACACAAAGCTCTATATGTTGCCCAAGCGCGAGATTCCCTTCCTGCGGATGCTGGGAATGGTGCGGAAGATCAAGCTGGATCCGAGCTGGTTTGGATGGTCACCGACGTGACGAAAATTATCCTTCATATCGGCACGGAAAAGACTGGATCCACCTCAATTCAGTCGAACCTGAAAGCCAACCGGAAGTTGCTGTTGGAGCGTGAAATTTGGTATAGCAAACGTCTGGGAAATCTGTTGTGGCAGTTGGTTCGCTGGCCGCAGCGGTACTCGCAGGCACGGCCACACATTGAAAAAATATTGGAGACGGCCGCTGTCTACGACACAATCTTGTGCTCGGCCGAACGGCTGCACTCCAGGTTGAAGTCACGTGAGCTCATTGAAGATCTGAAGATCCTGCTGGAAAAGTTTGGGCTAGAACCCACGCTTGTAATCGTCTATCTGCGAAATCCTGCCGACATCGCTAACTCGATGGCATCTACCGCAGCACAGCACAACAAGTCGCTTCAACAAGAGCCGCTGAGCCCCTATCTTGACCTGATCTGTGACCACCGATCCACTATGAAGAATTGGGCGGGAGTCTTTGGCGGATCAGTTGTGACTCCGCGAGTGTTTGAGTCGAGTAGTTTCATTGCTGGCTCCCTGACAACCGACTTCTTGGCAGCCGCCGGCATTCCCGATTACGAGGACTTCGTTCAGCTCCCGCGAGCCAACGCTCAAATCTCGCATACTGGTATCACAGTGATGAACCACGTCAACGATGTCCTAGCCAGGGACCACACTTACCTCAATAAGGAAGACCTCAGTCGGTTACGACAGTTTGTCTATCGAAATCTTGTCGAGCCATTCTTTAACTCTCCTCGATACAGCCAACCTGACTACGTGTGGCGCTACTACGATCGTGCCTTCGCTGATAGCAACGAGTGGGTCCGGCAAGAGTACTTCCCGGGGCGGCCAACTCTTTTCAATCCCAAGACGCCACCGCCTGCGACTCAGCCGGAGATCAGCGACGAAGGCGCAGCAGTCGTGGCTGCTTCCCTCGTGAGCGCGGCGGTCGCACTCCAGGAGAACTCGGGCAACCAATGATTCTCCGCCGAGACCAGTTTGGTCGCGCTGCCGATGTGAGCACGAGGTCCACCGGACTTTAGCCGCTAGCAGGATTCTTGCCACCGCCATCGTGAGTGGCTGTGTTGTCGGTGATCAAACCGCGGCTGCCGTGCGCAGGCGACCCCCCGGTATTCCGGCTAGGGTCATGTCGAAGCGCGGGTGTCTGCCCGTCACGGTCTAGAGGTCACACATGTCAAAAAAATCTGTCGCAGAGGTTGCCAATGACGCCGACTCAGTGAACTGGAAGGAGCAACCGGACAACCATGATTACCCGGCCGCTGCCAACTACTTGGGCCTTGTCGCACCTCCTGGTGAGGCGCAAACACTTGCGGACCGCCTTGAGAAGGCCCCAATAGAAATGTTTAAGGCGAAAGACATCCTGCGCGCCGCGCAGCTCCCGCGATTGGGCGCGGATGACCCGCACGTGCAGATCGATCTGAATAAGGCTGTCAATGGGGAGGCTTGGTCACCGGTACTGCTGATCCGGGGAAATATTCGTCACGGTCTGCCAGCTGTGATTGCTGATGGGTATCACCGAGTGTGCGCCAGCTACGTCCTGAGCGAGAACACCGATATTCCAGCACGTGTTATCGATGTTGATAGCTAGGCACGACCCACAAGCTTCGGCGAAACCGTGACCGCAGATCAGCAGCCGCCAGCGAATGATACGAGTCTGTTGCAACAGTTTGCTGCGGATGCTGAGGCTCGTATCCAAGACTTCGCCGATCCACATCAAGAGTGGCGGCGATTATGTTCCGAATTTGTGGGGACATTCTTTCTCGTCCTCGTCGCAGCTGGTGCCCCCATGGTGGGAAAGCTGTACCCGGGTACCTTCTCGCAAGCTGCCGCGGTGATCGCACCCGGTGCCATGGTCATGGCGATCATCATGTTTATGGGAAAAGTGTCAGGGGCGCACCTCAATCCCGCTGTGAGTTGTGCGTTCGCCCTGCGAGGGGATTTTCCGTGGCGTCGAGTCCCTGGCTACATCGTTATCCAGTTACTAGCGGCCACCACGGCCGCATTGTTTTTGCAGTGGCTGGTCACTGTCAGCGCCAAAGAAGGAGGTTCCTACCCAGGGAGTAGCACCACCGACTTCGCAGCCCTAGCGACAGAGGCAATTTTGACCTTCGGATTGGTGAGCGTCATTTTGGGGACCGCATCTGGTGCGCAAAACATCGGGATCATTGCGGCGATTGGAGTCGGTTCCTATATCGCCTTGGCGGGCCTATGGGCGGCCTCCTTGTCGGGTGCCTCAATGAATCCAGCCCGCACCTTCGGGCCCAACTTCGTCGGCGCCGAGCTGAGTACCTACTGGATCTATCTGATCGGGCCGTTGGTCGGTGCAGCAGCCGCAGTCGGTTTCGCTTTTGTGCTTCGTGGCCGAGGTGGTGGTCGGTCTGGATCGCTGGCTGGCCAGGGAGACCTTTTCCCCGAGATCGCTGATCCCGACAAGGCCTAGGAGCGGCTCGCGCTTCCGTCGACGGCGTTCAGGTCAGCAGTTGACCCAACACGTATCTGTGCTGGCGTGTGCAAGGGCCATTTTGATCTCAGGCGGGGCGAATCTGCGCAAGAGCGGGTAATGGCTCGACTGCATCTCGTACTACCGACGCCGGTACGGGCCGGGTCGCAGTTTGGCGGTAGCCATCCGACGAGCTTCGGCACTGAGTTCTGGGTGGCCAGTGACGTATTCCGTCACTAAGTCCGGTTCGGCGAGCGACATTTCTCGTAGCAGCCAACCCACCCCGGTGTGAGCAAATCGCTCAACTGACGCTTGGATGTTGCCGTCGCAGGCTAACAGCAGCTTCTCCGGCAAATCGGTAAGAAAGTCCCGCGGCTGCTGCGCGTGAGGGACGAAACTCACCACAGCCGCTCGCCGCTGCCATAACTGATCTGAGTTCGCCCAGGAAAGAACCGCGTCGCTGCGCTGTTCTCGGTCACCTCCGGCGACAAACTTGGCCAGTGCTTTGGTGCTGTACCAATCCACGATGTTCCAATCGGCAAAAGCGCCGGAGGACAACGGTTGCACCAGCATGGCGAGATCGTCGTCAGTCAGTTCGTTGGCAAGACGTTCCGCAAGCAGTAGCACTGCCGCGAGTCGCTCCTCGGTGTAGGGCTGGGCTGCCCAGGCCGAGAACACCTGTCGCTGCTGCTCAACACCAGCGTCGACCAATCCGTTGTGCCAGAACTGGGTCACAGTGGCCCGCACTCCTGCCATCGGCACGCCGATGAAATCAGCCTCGCCCTTGAGGTAACGCTGCCAATGTTTCTGCACCGCCGGATCGGACCGCTCGGCGAGCGCCGCTCGCAACGCATCGGTTCCGAACTCGTTCATCGGTTCTCCCATTAGCTCCCGGCAGCAGCTGGGCTACTGAGCTAGAGCTCCTGCTTGACGACTTCAGGCAGATCATCTTTGATGATGTCGGCTAGCGTGACCTGTTCCAGAACTGCCCGCTCATGGGCCCGCAGGGCAAGCCACACGTCTCGCAAGGGTTCGGCGGCACCGCGGTAGTTGACATCATCGGGCCGCTCGCCGCGGACCTCGGTGAGGGGCCCGTCCACCGCTCGGATGATGTCGGCCAGCGTGACAATCTCTGCTGCGCGATCCAGTGCGTAGCCGCCGTCATGACCGCGCTTGCTGGCTACGATCCCAGCCCGGCGTAGATCGCGCATGGCTGCTCTGACGTATTCCGTGGGCAGCCCCTGCGCTTCGGCCAGTTCATCTAGGGGGACGTAGCCCTGTCGAGCCGCGAGTTCTACCGCGGCCCGCACGGCGTAGTCGATCCGGCCGGTTAATCGCACCTTCCGACAGTACTCCGCTCGTTAAGCGCTTCGACCTTGGCGTGGCTTTCGACCGATTGGCGGCATTCACTGCGATGCGGGGGCTGATACGAAAAGATCAACTATGGCTGAGTCAACATCAAGCACAGGAACTAGTTCTGTCGCCAGCGACACTGGCGGCAAATCTTCCGGGCAGCGCACGCTGGTTATTACAGCCATGGTGTTCGTCACCGGGATGACCTTCATCGATCAGACGATCGTCTCCATCGGTGCGCCGGTCATCGAGAAAGATCTCGGCATTTCCGATGAAGCCGTTCAGTGGATCATCAACGGGTATCTGTTGGGATTGGCTGCGACCTTCGCCCTGATGGGTCGGATGGCCGATGTCTACGGCCATCGTCGCATGGTCATCATCGGGACCGTCGTCTTCGCCTTTTCCTCGCTTATGTGCGGGCTGACACCCAGCGGGGAGTGGGCCGGGGTGTGGTTGATCGGCTGGCGCTTCATCGAAGGAGTCGGCGCCGCCATGCTATTCCCGGCGGCGCTGGCCATCGTCGTAGCGGCATTTACGATTTCCACTCGCGGTCGAGCACTGGCGCTGTTCTTTGCCATCACCGGTGGACTTACTGCCATTGGTCCACTGCTCGGCGGGTACCTAGTCGAGTGGGACTGGCGGTCGATCTTCTGGGTCAACATTCCGATCGCGGTGATCGCTCTCGTCCTTACCGGCCTGTGTCATGTGGAGACGCAACGCCAGGATGAGCCGATCGACTGGGGCGGGGCGGTGTTCACGATTGTTGGCATGGGACTGTCGGTCCTCGGCTTCCAACAGGCGGGAACTTGGGGGTGGGAGAGTCCGGCGACCTGGAGCTGCATACTCGGTGGCTTCGCCGTGTTAGCACTGTTTTTGCGTTACGAGACCAAGCAGGAGTACCCGCTCATCAAGGTCCAAATCTTCACCGACCGGGCATTCCAGGCGGACAACGCGGTGCTGTTTTTCTTATCGATGGCTTTCGTCCCGGTGTTCTTCTTCTTGAGCGTCTACGCCCAGGCCGCACTCGGATATAGCGCACAAGAATCTGGTCTATTCCTAATGTGGTTCTTCCTCGGATTCGTCATCGCAGCCCAAGTCGGTGGTGCGCTGCTGGATTCCCGTGGTTCGAAACCCCCGATGCTGCTCGGTGGGCTTATCGGAGCAGTGGGCTACACCGGCTGGGCGATCAACGCAGACTCGCTATCGGCCGGGGCGGTCTCGCCGTGGATCGTGGTCGCTGGTGCGGGTGCAGGTCTAATGCTGGGCCCAGCGAGTACCGACGCAGTAAACCGGGCGATCAACGCAACCTACGGGGAGGTTACCGGCATCACGCAGACGGTGCGCAACTACGCCGCTGCGCTGGGTTTAGCCATCCTGGGCTCCATCATGTCCAACCAGATCGCAGACCAGATTGCTGCCAGTGCGGAGAAGTTTGGCCTGGATGAGTCGACCTCGGAGGCGCTAGTCGGCAGTTTGAGTGGCCAGACGAGTGGCGGAGCTGCCGGGGCGCTCGCTAACGTGCCCGAAAAAGTTCAGGAGGCATTCCTATCCGAGGTTCCCGGTGACATCGCTTCGGCACTGACCTGGGTGATCTACGGGATGGCGGCCGTCATGCTCTTGGCGGCGTTGTCTGCGCTGCGTCATCCAGGTGGACGGGTAGCTGCGATTGAGGGAGAGCAAGCCGGCGATGCCGCGGAATCATCTGGCTCCGCAACGAAGCGGCTGCTGAAGTTCCTGGGGATTTTTGTCGGAGTCGCGGCCGTGATCTACGTAGTGATCTGGCTGGTCACCTAGGCGCAACTCGCTGGTCGCTACGACTCGGTGGGTCGTTCATCACTGGGAGTCTCAGCCGCGGGCGCCGCTGGTGTGTCGTCGTGGCCGCGGACTGAGCCGGCATGAGCGACCAGGCTCGGATCCTTACGCACCGCTAGCACGCTGGTGATTGTGGTGATGGTGATGACGACGAGGATAACGGCCAGCGAGAATCCGGTGCTTACTTCAGGAACTGCCGGCCAGATCCCGTGCGCCCAATGCAGGACGAGCTTGACGCCGATGAACACCAAAATGATGGCCAGGCCGATTGACAGATGTACCAGCCGGTCTAATAGCCCCTTCACTAAGAAGAACAGTGCCCGCAGGCCTAGCAGGGCGAAGGCGTTGGCGACGAACACGATATATGGCTCTGAGGTCACGCCGAAAACGGCGGGGATCGAGTCCAATGCGAACAGCAGATCGGTGGTGCCGATGGCTATTAGTCCGATGAACATCGGGGTGGCAGTGAGCTTACCTTTGATCCGGGTGAAGAGTTTCCCGCCGACATATTCATCCGTGGTGGGTAGGAGTTTCTTAGTGGCAACCACGAGTACGTTATCGCCAACATCGGGGTCCTCGTCACGGTGCTTGTATAGGGCGAACCCGGTGTAGATCAGCAAAACGCCGAAAAGTAGGAACATAAAGGAGAAGTAGGCAAGCAGCGCGGCACCCATGGCGATGAAGATCGCTCGCATGACTAACGCCAGCGCGATTCCCAAAATGAGGAGTTTCTGCTGGTGCTGGGGCGGTACCGCGAACGCCGACATGATGATTACGAAGACAAACAAGTTGTCGATCGACAACGTCTTTTCCACGATATAGCCGGCAAAGTACTGCGCCCCGAAATCACCCCCGGCCCACACGCTGAACACAATGCCAAAGACGATGGCGACGCCAATGTAGAAGACTGACCAGATCGCGGCCTCGCGGAACCCCACTGCATGCGGGCGGGCAACCGCCATACCGAGGTCCAGAACAAAGAGCCCGAGTATGACGGCTAGCGTGACGAGCCAAACGCCCGCCGTGAGCTCAAGATCCACCCGACGAGTGTACGGGCAGGGTCCAAGCATTACGATTTTGCAACGGCCTGGTCTAGTATTCGGGGCGCCGAGGGTGGAAGATGTGGGTGGGAGGACTTATGTCGATTGCTTCAGTGGAGCCTGTTTTACGGCGCCCGAGCACCATCAACCCCGCACCTGATGCCTGGGCGGTCATCGGAACCGGAATCCGCGGGTCTACCGCTCTGCGGGCCCTGCAAGCGGTGGGAATCCCGGCGGTGGGCTACGACCGATCGCCGGACATAGTGGTAGCCGGCGCGGCCGATGTCCTCATCGGGCACGAGGTCATCGCGTTAGAAGAGATTGAAGACATCGACGCGCTGGGCGTTACCAGCCGCGACGTCACCAGCGGAGAAATCAGTACTGACTATTTCGCTGGCGCAATCATTGCCACCGGCAAACTGAATCCGCTCACCGATCTTGCTTTTCTCGACAGTGAGATCCTGAATGTCCATGGCGATCAACCGCGGCTGGCTCGCAAGATGTTCACCCCACACCACCCAGCACTCATCCTGCTGGGGATTAGCGGCGGATACCTGGATTCGCTGGATCAGGAATCCCGACTGGTAGCTAGCTATGCCGCTGCGCTCCGAGAGAATCCGCGGAAGGCGCTGGCCTACCATCGCCACATATGCTTGAGCCTGCTGGATTCGCTCGCTATGTCGCAGCATCCAGATCGGGCGGAAGTCAGCGAAGAGCAGCGCCGCAACCTGATTGCGGACGATCTGCTAATTCTTGGGGCATGACCGAACAACGGTTGCGGCTTTCGATAGCAGCCACAACTGCGCTGCAGCAGTGGCGCACCGATGGCACCGGTACAGCGGTAGCGGTCAGAGCCGCCCTGGCCGACTTGAATCGGCAGTTCCCGGGTCGGTCCGTTGAGCTGCGGGTGATTCCAGTCGCGGCGACGCAGATCATTGCTGGGCCGGTTCATCGGCGAGGCACCCCTGCGGCCACGGTGGAAATGTCAGCGGAATCGCTGCTAGGCCTGATCACGGGGGATCTGTCCTGGCAGGATCAAGTAGGGAGTGGAGACATCCACGCGAGTGGGGAGCGCTCCGACTTGTCGGTAATGTTCCCGGCAGTGCTAGCGGACAGGACACAGACACCATGAATCGGCTGGCAATTGCGGCGGTCGCGGCACTAGTCACCGCGCTTACTGGGTGTATCTCAGCCGAAGATCCAGCGGATGTGCCGACCGCAGCGACAACCGCACCCGCTACTGCGGATCAACGCTGTGATCTGGTGACATCGGAACAACTCCAGCAGCTATTTGGCAAAGAGTTCACCGGTCCCACCCCCACTTCGGCCTCAAATCAACAGCAAGCAGAATGTCAATGGACGGCCGCAGATCAAGCCGCGCTGGTGCTGGTGAAGGTTTCTGATGGTGGCGGCAAGTTCCTATATCGCGAAAATGTTCGCGCGGCCGAGGAAAATATCGGCGCCGTACAGCAGGTCAAGGTGAAGGGGGCTGAGTCTGCTTACCTCCTTCCCCGTCTAGGGAGAGTCGGCATGATCGTGGCTGGCAACTACACCGAGGTAACCACCCTGATTCCCGGTGCTACTGATGAGCAGATTGTGCAGTTGGCTGAGGTTGTCGCAGGCAATGCCAAGTGACTCAAACTCCCCGACACCCCCACAGCGTTTCGGTGTATTGGCAGCGCCCCCTACACTGGGTTGGTGACGCGCGGAGACGGGCGGTTGAATCACAACCTTCTCGATCATGACAAGGCCCCTCAAGACGAGTGTGGCGTGTTCGGAATTTGGGCGCCCGGTGAGGCGGTTTCCCAACTCAGTTACTTCGGGCTGTACGCGCTGCAGCATCGCGGGCAAGAGTCAGCGGGGATCGCGGTAAGCGACGGCAGCCGGATCGTGGTCTACAAGGAGATGGGGCTGGTTAGCCAAGTCTTCAACGAGGAAATTCTGGAAAGTATGCCAGGGCACTTCGCGATTGGGCATTGCCGCTACTCCACGACTGGTGCCAGTGTTTGGGAGAACGCGCAACCTACATTCCGGCCAACCTCCGGTGGCAGTATCGCTTTGGCTCACAACGGCAACCTGACGAATACGGCGCAACTCGCCGATCAGGCAGCCGCAGCCGCGGCCGCGGCCGAGTCTGGCGAACTTGAGTTGGGCGCCGGTCTGGCCCAATCAGACACCGAACTGATGGCGACGCTGTTGGCAGCGCATTCTGGCGGGTCGCTCGCCGATGCCGCGCTGTCGGTACTGCCGGATTTGGCAGGGGCGTTTTCGCTGGTCTTTATGGATCAGCACACCCTGTATGCCGCTCGTGATCCGCACGGTATCCGTCCGCTGGTGCTGGGCCGGTTGCAGCAGGGGTGGGTGGTAGCGAGCGAAACGGCAGCCCTCGACATCGTCGGTGCCGCCTTCGTGCGTGAAATCGAGCCAGGCGAACTCATCGAGATCGATGACTCTGGTGTGCGTAGCCAGCGCTTCGCCCCGGCTGAGCCGAAAGGCTGTCTGTTCGAGTTTGTCTACTTGGCTCGGCCTGACACTCGGATCTCCGGTCGCCAGGTTGAAGAAGTGCGCACGGACACTGGCCGACGGTTGGCTCGTGAGTTTCCGGCCGACGCTGACCTCGTCATTCCGGTCCCAGAGTCTGGCCGATATGCAGCCATCGGCTATGCCCAAGAGTCCGGGATTCCGTTTGCTGAAGGATTGGTTAAGAACTCCTACGTAGGCCGTACTTTCATTCAGCCGTCACAATCCATCAGACAGCTCGGCATCCGCTTGAAGTTGAACCCACTTCGAGGAGTTATCGAGGGTAAGCGGTTGGTCGTTGTCGACGACTCCATCGTGCGGGGCAACACTCAAGCCGCCTTGGTCAAAATGCTGCGGGAGTATGGTGCTCGTGAAGTTCACGTGCGCATTTCCAGCCCACCAGTGAAATGGCCCTGCTTCTTCGGCATTGACTTCGCTACTCGGACCGAGCTCATTGCTAACAAGATGACAGTCGCCCAGATTTGCGAATCTATCGGCGCAGACAGCCTGGGATATGTCTCGGTAGCTGAACTCACGGAGGCCACCGGCGTTCCTGCTGATCAACTTTGCCGGGCTTGCTTCGACGGGGTCTATCCGATGCCACTTCCCGCGGAACACGCGCTGGGGGATGTGCTCACCGCCTCGCTGCCAGGTGCCACGATGTTGCGCGATGGGACTGAGGTTGGAGCCCAGCCGTCATGACTGGTGCTGATGGTGCTGCTGGCAATGGCCAAGCCGCTCCGGCGCCTGCGTCTTATGCGGCGGCCGGGGTTGACGTGGTCGCGGGTGAGCGTGCCGTCGATCTGATGCGGACCAGTGTGGCGGCAGCCACGCGACCGGAAGTTCTCGACGGCTTCGGCGGTTTTGCCGGGTTGTTCGACCTATCGATCGCCAAGGAATATCAGCGACCGGTACTTGCGACGTCCACTGATGGAGTGGGCACCAAGGTCGCCATCGCCCGCGCGCTAGATCGCCACGACACCATCGGTCGAGATCTCGTGGCAATGATCGTGGACGACATTGTGGTCACCGGCGCGGAGCCATTGTTCCTTACCGACTACATTGCGACTGGTCGAGTGGAACCTGAGCGAATCGCGGCCATCGTGTCGGGGATTGCCGCCGGGTGCGCGGAGGCGGGTGTTGCCTTAATCGGCGGAGAGACCGCGGAGCATCCTGGACTGATGGCTCCAGACGAGTACGACCTCGCCGGGGCAGCAACCGGTATCGTCGAAGCAGACTTGCGACTGGGTCCGCACCTCGTAAAGCCCGGCGACGTGCTAGTCGGCCTTGGGGCCTCGGGGTTGCACTCCAATGGCTACTCGCTCGCTCGGGCGGTGTTGCATCGGGACGATCCGGCGGCACTTGCCGAGGTCGTCCCAGCGCTTGGGCGGACCATCGGGGAAGAACTACTGGAGCCCACTCGGATTTACACTCGACTCTGCTTGTCGTTGGCTCGCTCGAACATCGGGGTGCACGCGATGTCCCACGTCACTGGCGGCGGTTTGGCTGCCAACGTGGGCAGGGTACTTCCGCAGGGTCTGATTGCGGTGATTAGTCGTGCCACCTGGGCGCCACTACCGATCTTCTCGCTGATCGCAGAGCGGGGGAATATCTCGCGACTAGAGATGGAGACCGCCTTCAATATGGGCATCGGCATGGTTGTGGTGGCTGAACCGGCATCGCTAACCGGAATTTTTGAACAGGCTGCTCAAGCCGGGGTCCCAGCGGTAGCTATGGGCGAAGTCCGGGTGCAGCAGCAGGGGGATCAGGGTGACGCACCCGCGAAAGGTGGCACAGGTGGCATCGCTATGTTGACGGGAGATTACCCCACGGCTGGCTAGGAACCCGGGGCGTCCTGTCCGTCAGTCGTCAGATTCTGAGTCCTCGATGTATTTCGCGTACGGATCATCGGCGTATGAATCGTCTGGTTCGGCGTCGCTGACCTCGTCATCGTCGCCCTTACCTGTCAACTCGGCTTCGAGTCGTTCCAGGTCGGTGTCAGGTCCGCTGTACTTCAGTCGTCGCGCGACTTTCGTTTGCTTCGCCTTTGCCCGGCCGCGCCCCATGGCTCGACCCCCTCGCACATCGATTGGCCCGTGGTGTGGGCTCGTTCACTGAAATCTCGTACCCACACTCTACTAGTTGTGGGGCCCACCCGGCGACACTTATGGGCAGTTGGCTGTGACCAGGGTCGTTCAGCGGCAACGCGACACCTTGTCTGTCTGGTGATCGCCGCCATGACGCCGGGCCGCCAACCGCAAACCGGACCGCTCCCTAGCAGTTTTTGCCCGGTTGCAGCGGGTTGCGCAGTAAAAGCTGAAGAAAGTTGTATTCGATTTGTGACAATCGGTTGCCGGAAAGTGTGACGTGTGCAACATTCACAGAATAACAGCAACAAGGCGGGTGTCGGGACAGTCCGAACCGCCGGGTCCTTAGGAGGCTCCCATGGCTGGACGCTCACTTGACGGCGAGGAACTCTTGACTCCCTCGGAGGTGGCGTCACTCTTCCGGGTGGACCCCAAGACAGTCACAAGGTGGGCTAAGGCTGGCAAGTTGACGTCTATCCGCACGCTTGGTGGACACCGACGCTTCCGCGCCGAGGAGGTTTACAGTCTGCTGCGGCAAACGACCGGCCACCGACCGGCAAGCCAGGTCCCCATCCCGCAACAGACCAATGCCCGCTCCAACACTATCGATCTGGCAGGAGCGCGCGACAGCGCACCGCGGTAGTACTCCAGGGCACCGCCGGCCGTCGTTGAGCCGGGCAAACGCTCTTCCGATTGCTCTCAACGGCCCAACTTGGCCTGCTAGCGATGTGATGTTGGCACCCACCGCAGCGCCGCACTCAGACAGGCGCCCTGCTCGCTGAGTCCCTAGTTGCTGGAATCTCCCAATCCTTCCATTTTACTCGATAGCGTTGACATCACGCCGTTGTCTTTGGCCTGCTGCAGCAAAGCCGGGAGGCTGAATCCTTGCTCTTCGGCAAACTGCAATGTCATTGCTGATTGACCCCATTTGTCCAATGTGGCCGAGATATTGGTCAACGCCCGATTCATGTTCCGCAGCACCATTCGCGCTTGCGCCCACATCTCCTCACGAGTCCGCAAGGAACTTTCGATCGCATCTGCTTGCGTACGCGACGATCGCAGGTTGTAGGCCTTCTCGAGAGCCTGGCGCATGTCGATCCGATAGTCGTGTCCGACGCGAACAAAGTTTCCGGGTCGCTGATCCATACCGTTCATGAGATCGATCAGGGTGATCACGAAACTGGCTACCGGGCGGAATAACACCTCACGGGGGACTTTGGGTGGCCGATCTGCAGGTGGGCCGAACCAGTCTGGACGCTTAACGACCATTTCGTAGCTGAACATGTTCACCGGATCGTCGTGGTGCACGAGCATCAGATGCATCCCGGAACGACGCGGAGCTTCATCAGCATCTGGTGACAGCACCATTCGGCCATCGGGATCGATGATCTCTCGGTCGCGCTTCCAGATGTTCCAAGCCTTGCTGCGGAATGGCACCCCGAGGTAGAGGCCGCCGGAAACCCCCAACCGATCCAGTCGGTCGATGCCGCCCTCGGCAGCAACATCCAACGCGGTTTGCGCTCCCAGACTTTCACCGAACTGGAAGATTCGTGGCCGGCGGACTTCGGGAATGCCTTCCAGCCGTTCCTGTAGGAGACGCAAGATCGCTCCCTGCAGTTCGGTGCCCTCGTCAGTCTTGTTGAGTGCCAAAGCGGAGGGAACCATCGCGTACTGCGGAACAACAATGGCGCAGTTGCCCAGCGTCAGATACTCCAGGGCTTCCGCCATGATGTAGTTCACGTAGCCAACGCCGGTCGGTGAGGCGACCACAATCATGGACTTTTCCAGTCCGCCCAGCCGTTCCAACTCATCGACGGCTAGTTGGGCGCGATCCGCAATTGCGCCCTCCCGAGGAATCACAGCGCGAACTGGCTCAGCGGCCTCCTCACCCATGACGTTATTGATCTGCTTGGCGTCCAGCGTCATCAGGACAAACCGCCGGCCTTCCTTCCCAATGTCGTCGAATTCCACCAGGCTGGTTGGGCCACAGGAAACGTGCGGTGACTTGGGCGGATCGGGGTACGCCGGTTCGATGACTTCGTTGTCCCGCGCAGTCCGCGTCCGAACTCGCTGCAGACCGGCATAGGCGACGCCAGCGAGTGCCACCGCGGTAAGACCGTGGCCTAAAAGGACACCAGTTTCACCCAGTTCTCGCCCCACCAGCCTGCTGAGCCCGCGATCGATAGCTCGAGAAGCGGCTTGCTCCCCGACCGCTAGCGCGGCAATCCCGACGGTAGTGCCGGCACTGATCACAGACATGGATGCGTAGGCCTTGGGACCACGCATTTTCTTGACCGCGGCTCGCTCTTCTTCCACCATGCCGAACTTGCGAGCCCGTCGGTGGCGGCGGACCAAAGTACCGGTGGCCATGATCGCTCCGGCGCCGATGTCAATAGCCAGGGTGGTCTTGATGCCTGGTTCCTTCTTCAGCAGGCCATGAATGAGCATGTCGGAGGCCAGCACTAAGCCGCCAGCAAGGGAGGTGGTGGCGGTGGTCTTTGCAGCGGTCCACGCGGCGGCTGAGGCGAAGTTTTCCCCGGAGACCGGGCGTAGTTGTCGCTCCAAAGCCAGCGACGTGGTCCCGGTAGTTGCGGCGGTGATCGCCAACGCCCGCTGTCCGGCATGATGGCCAGGGACACCAGCGGCAATGGACGAGATGAGAGACCAACCAGTGGTTCCCAGCGCATATTGCGCCGCGGCGTTGACGCCCACGATGATTGCCTGCTGGCTGGGGCTGCGTGGCAAAAGCCCGCGAGCAAAGGATGGGGCGACGCTCCACGCCGCTTGCAAGATGCCGACCCGAACCGCCGGATCGGTGGTGAACTTGCTCAGCGTCTCGCCGATATTCTTCCGGGCTGCCGCCATGAATTTGGCCATGAGAGCCATCATGCCGGTTATCGAGGGCCCTGACACGCTGCCACGGTAAGTTGTCGCGATCTTCCCGCTTTGCTCCGTTGGCTACAGCCGGGGGCCGGGGGCGCGTACCGTTGAGATGTGACTGGCCCGGTGCCTGAAGGAAAACCCGTTTCGGCGCCCCTTTTTGCGGTGAACTCGGTGTCGCTTGTCAGCGACGGCAGCCCGCTATTGGATCGGGTTGACTGCTGGATGCCGCGGGGTGCGGTGACAGCACTGCTGGGTCCCAGTGGGGCAGGGAAGACGCTGCTGCTGCGGCTACTCAATCGATTTGAGGAACCCGATCAAGGCGAGATCCTGTTGGATGGAATGCCGCTGCCTGAACTAGACGTGCTAGCGCTGCGGCGTCGTGTTGGGTTGGTGGGCCAGCGCCCGGTGGCGCTCACTGCGACGGTGGCAGACGAGGTGCGCGTAGGCAGATCGGAGTTGGGGCGGTCTGAGTTGATGGAATTACTGCGAGTGGTGCGGCTGGCCTACCTAGATCCGCAACGCAGCACCGCAGGACTTTCCGGCGGTGAACTGCAGCGGCTATCACTGGCTCGTGCGCTCGCGGTTGAGCCAGAGGTGTTGCTGCTCGATGAGCCGACCAGCGCCTTGGACGCCGAGGCCGCAACGGCTGTCGACGAGATCATCGGCAGTCTGGCTGATCACGGTTGCGCGGTGGTTGTGGTGAGTCATGACCTCGACCGAGTCCGCCGCCTCGCTGATCATGCCGTAGTGCTTCGTGCTGGGCGAGTGGTGCAGCAAGGGCCACCCGAATCGTTGTCCTATCTTGCTGAGGAATCCGGAGGTACACCATGACTGAAGTGGCACAAATTCCTACCTGGTCGGGGGTGGCGGCCGCACTGAGTCTCGTTCTGGTTGCCGGTCTGGTGTGCTGGCGATTGCAGCTCGGCCTGACGAAGGAACTCGTCATTGTTGCGGCGCGTGCCTTCGCCCAACTTGTCGCGATCGGATTGCTGTTGGGGGTGATCTTCGAATTCGGGGGTTTGCCTGCTGCTTTCGGGTGGCTAGCGATCATGGTGGTAATTGGCGGTCAGGTCGCCGGACGGCGAGCTGCCGGTCTGCCGAGTTCCCGCAAGGTGGCCACGATCGGTTTGGCTATCGCTGCTGCTGCCACCATCGGGTTGTTACTGGGCTTGCGGATCATCGAGACCACCCCCACTGTCGTGATCCCGGTGGGTGGCATGGTGATCAGCGGCGCGATGGTTGCGACCGGGCTATCGCTGCGAGGCATCCGTGACTCCGCAGCCGCTGCACGCGATCAGGTGGAAGCACGGCTCGCACTGGGTCTGTCTGCGGAGACGGCCTTCGCTGCGCAACGGCAGGGTTCGGTCCGCGGTGCTTTGCTGCCGGCGATGGATTCCACGAAAGTGGTCGGATTGATCGCCTTGCCTGGGGCGATGACGGGTTTGATTCTGGCGGGTACCGAACCAATGGAGGCGATCCGCTACCAGATTGTGGTGATGTACATGCTGCTGGCAGCGCCAGCGATAGCGGCTGCGGTGGCAACCCGGTTGGCGGAGCGCAGCCTGTTCGACGAGGCCCATCGATTGCGCCGCACCACAACCGCAGCGGCTAGTTCGTGATGGTTATTTTCCGGAGGATAGTTCTGCGGGAACGGAAAACCAATGTTGGTAGCTATGGGTGAATAGCGCTGGCATACCACCGCTGTGCACGAACACGATGGGGGCATCGGGAAGGTCACTGTTGCGGGCACGTTCGATGAGTCCCGCCATAGCGCGACCGGTATACACCGGATCGAGAACCAATCCGATGGCTCGGGCGGTGAGCCGGATGGCTTCGTGGGTGGCGGCAGTCGGCTTGCCATACGGCTCCCGGGCTTGGCGGCGATCCACTGACCAAGCCCCCACCGGGGTGGGTCGTCCCAGCAGTTCCGCACAGTCGTTGATCACCTGCGGCACCGTGTCATCGAGATCTCGGATTGCCGCAACGTCGAATCCCAGTACCCGCTCGTGGTCGCCCATCCCTACTGTCAGCCCGGCTTGGGTGCCACCCGTTCCCACCGCGCACACGGCAACGGGGTCAGGCACTACCGTCACGATCTCCTCGGCGGCAGCGACGTAGCCGGAAGCCCCCAGCGCGTTAGTGCCGCCGATGGGGATGGGATACGGGCGGCGACCTTGTTCGGCAAGTTCGGCAGTAGTTGCCGCCAACTGTGACTGGCGCTCATTCGGATGACACCAAACAACTTTCACATCAAACAGATCGTCGAGCACGAGGTTTCCCTCAGCCTGATGCTGCGCGCCCAAGGTAGACAGCACCGCCACGCAGTCCATCCCGCTGGCTCGCGCCGCTGCTGCCGTTGCGCTGACGTGGTTACTTTGGGCAGCTCCAGTGGTCACTAGTACGTCGCAACCTTGATCGACGGCGTCCCCGACGAGGTACTCCAGTTTGCGCGCCTTGTTGCCACCCGAGTTCAGTCCAGTGCGGTCATCTCGCTTGATCCACAGCCGCCCGGGAGTCAGCCCCAACTCCACGGCGAGGGCATCAACTCGCTGGATAGGAGTATTGCGAGCCTGAAAGTCGAGGACGGTCATAGCGCCATCGTGCCACTCTGGTCGGGCAGATAGCAGTATCCAAAACCGATCGGGTGCGCACCGCCTTGTTACGGGTAGTCAGCGAATCAACCAACCAAGCGGTAGACCGCACCACCCAACGAGACCACGTATACCCGTTTCTTGCTGTCCTCACCGAAGGACACCAGACTGGGCACCGAGATGCTCAGTTCACGTTCCTGTGAGGCCCCTGCGGCCGCGAGTACTGCTGAGCGAATCTCCCCGGCGCAGAAGTCGCCGTAGAGATAGTTGCCAAACGCACTGGATTTCGGGTCCCGCACTACATAGCCACCGGTGATCGAACACCAACCCTCCGAATGATCAACCTCGATCACCGGCGGTGTCAGACCAGCGGTGGGTCCGCCACTGAACCGATCGGTGCCTTCCAGGATTGGCCAACCAAAGTTCGCACCACTGGCTTCGCCGACTGGCGTGTAGTCAATCTCTTCGATCTTGTTCTGGCCAACATCGCCGATAGTGAGCGCACCGTTGTCCGCGTCAAACGAGAACCGCCACGGGTTCCGCAGCCCGGACGAGTAAATCTGTGGCCTTACGCCTGACTTGCCAACGAACGGGTTATCGCTGGGAATGCGGTACTCCTTGTTCCCTTTTGCGCGCGGGTCAATTCGCAGCATCTTGCCCAAAAGCGATTCCATGTTCTGGGCGTATCCGTCTGGATCACCGGCGCCGCCGCCGTCACCCATGCCGATGTACAAGTAGCCGTCCGGGCCGAACTGAATCTGACCACCGTTGTGGTTGCTGTAGGGCTGCTTGATCTTCATCACGTTTCGGGCTGACTTGTTCTTTACCCGGTTGGGATTGTCCTTCTTGACTTTGTATTCCGCGATGCGGGTGTGACCTTCCTTGTCGGTGTAGTTCGCGTACAACTTGCGGTTGTTGGCGAACTTGGGGGAGAACGCTATCGACAGCAAGCCACGCTCAGCATCAACGCTGGTCTTCTTACTGATGTTGAGCAGCGGTTTGCCCAGCAGTTTGCCTTTCTTGAGCACGAGGACCCGGCCAGCGCGTTCCACCACGAAGACCCGTTTGCCGTCACCTGGGGCACCAGTAACGTAAATGGGAGTGTCAAAGTTGCCAATCTTTTTCAGTCGCACGTCCTCCGGTCCCGCACCACTCGCGGTGGTCGCGGTCAACCCAGTCAGCGCCGCGGCGGTCAGGCCAGCGACGGCGACAAATGTGAGAGTCCTTCGAGGCGCCATGCCGCGATCCTAATCCGGGTAGGTCGCATCGATCTAGACCCGGGCTGGTGGAATCTCGTTCGCAAGCGGCTGCAAGATCCCGCA
Organism: Actinomycetes bacterium; assembly: GCA_022599915.1. Lineage (NCBI taxonomy): Bacteria > Bacillati > Actinomycetota > Actinomycetes > Actinomycetes bacterium. The sequence continues at coordinate 5,600 of JAHZLH010000068.1, read as the reverse complement.
CCGCTACAGTTGCGAGTCTGGACCACTTCGTGGCTCAGACATGTACCGGGAGATGATGACATGCCGAGCCGCTTCGAGGAACTTGATTGGCAGCAGACCCCGATCGGTGAGATTAGCTTGCGCCGGCGGGTGGAACCAACACTTGGCGTAGAAGTCTACGAGGTGAAACTTGGCGAAGAGTTCCTGATGTCTAGTCTGTTCACCGTTGCCGAAGAGGAATTGGCACGGCTGGGGTTGGCACAACCCACGGTAGATCGGATCGATGTTTTGGTGGGTGGTCTGGGACTGGGCTACACCGCAGCGGCAGCGCTTGCGGATCCTCGGGTCAGCGAGCTCATCGTGATCGATGCGGTGGCACCCGTTATCGATTGGCATCGCCGCGAACTTCTGCCGGAGACGGTTGGACTGGCAGCCGACTCACGGGTTCACCTCGTCGAAGATGATTTCTTCCATGTGATCGCTCAGATGGGTCCGGTGGCAGCCGGTGCTCCGGCACAGTTCGATGTGATTCTGTTAGACATCGATCATTCACCGGATCATGTGCTGCATCCCAGCCACGCCAGTTTTTATCGAACTGATGGGTTGACTCACCTGTTGGACCACATGTCTTCCGACGGTGTCTTCGCGCTGTGGTCAGATGATCCACCGGACGAAAGTTTCATGACTCGGTTAGCTGAGGTCTTCCCGGCAGTGGCAGCTCACGTGGTGGAGTTCCCCAATCCCCTTACCCGGGGAACGTCGGCAAATACGGTGTACGTGGCACAGCGCTAGCAGGTTGGCACAGGTACCGAGATCGGAATGATGGCGAGTGAACGTATTCGCATGAGGCCTCCGGATTCTCACTCATCACCGTAGCGATGGATAGACCCCGAGGATGTGATCTTAGCTCGCTGATGGACCCACAGCGCCCTCGGTGAGACGTCCCATGAGCAGTTCGTGAAAACGGGTTGTTCGTACTTGAGTGGCGCATTGCAGCAGCACTGCTCCGGGAGTGTCCGCCGGACGTTCTAGCGTTCGAAAAATACCGTCAACCGTGGTGGGCTCGATCCAGAGATCCTCGTAGACACAAACATCGGAGGCGAAGGTGGTTGCGACTGTCAATGGGTCATGAAGGAAATCGGCGTTGTTGGGGTCGTAGTTGTCGCCAACTCCAACTCCAACTCCGGTGAAGATGGCCTGCTGAATGGGGGCCCAAGCTTGCACGCATGTCTGCAGGGCCTGCCCAACCGGCCCGGTGGTTCCCAGAAGATCTGCGTCGGCGAAAGTCAGCCAAGTCTGCAGTGTCACTTCGCACGGGATCAAAGTGATCGTGGCCCCAGAAGTGAGCGCAGTCATGGACGCAGCTGGATCAATACACAGGTTGTAGTCGATACCGGGTCCGATCGTCGTATCGGCATAGACCGTTGGTCGGATTTGGCCACCCATGATGGTGATTCGCGAGATCTGGTCGGTAATGTCTGGGTAGGCAGTAATGGCCCGCGCCAATGTCGACATAGACCCGATCGCGACAACCTCCAGATCAGGGGTGTCGTTCGACAGATCTCGATAGGCTTCTACACCTGATCTGGGATCTAACTCAAGTTCTTCGTCATCAGTGATGACCCCTTCGCCCTCATGACCGAACCAGTACAGTTCACCTTCGCCGACCGGGACATCCGCCCCTACGAACACCGGAACCTGTGGCCGTCCCGCCAGGTTAAGGAACTTCTTGGCGAGTCGAGCTCGATGTCGTGCTTCCTTTCCGGTGGCGATGACACCGACGATCTCTAGTTCAGGGCTGGCGGCTGCTAACGCAAGCGCAATTGCATCATCAGAGTCCGTCCCGATGTCAGTATCGATGAGAATCTTCTTTGTCATGAGCTCATTCCCTCACTCGATCTACATCCTGTCAGGCTTGCGCCCCTAACGTCGGGTCACACCGATCGTCATCCAGCGGCCATACCCCCGGTTACTTGGTCTGTGGCCTGGCGGTGGAACTGGTCCGTTCGTCTGCTGTGACGCGCGTCGAGCACACTACAACGCGACCAACGCGATCTTGGTAGTCCCACAGTGGTATCTGGTACATGATTACTCCCTCCTTGCCTGCGTCCACACTGGACTGGTTGGCTCTCGATCAGGAGGTGCCCGATGCTCGCGCGACTAAACCACGCGGCTGGAAGAAAGTTCGAGGTGTTCAACTGGCTGTGAGAAGCCGGTGCGGGGACGAGGTCGCCGTGACCGATGCGGTTGCCAATCGGTGTCATCACAATTCACGTCGTCGAATCGTCTACGCATGTAAATCGGGACTCTCCGGAGGCGTCAAGTGTTTCTGCGGGGCTTCGACGTCACTTGTCTAAACAGATAGGAAACTCACCGATGTAGACTTCGGCCGGATGACGCGACGCCTGCCACGGCTCGCTTTCGCTGACTGGATGGGAGCTGATGACGACACGACGACCGAGAATCGCTTCGGTCACAACTCTCAAGGCGCCAGTTGATCAGGTCCTGCAATTCACGGCCTATCACCGTCATCTCGGCGTAGATGAAATTATCCTGTTCTTTGATGATCCTCAGGACCCGGCTATCGGAGCAGTTAAGAGTAAGCCAGGGGTAACCGCAATCCCGTGTGATGACGAACATTGGCGTCACGTGCGCGATCCACGACCGGATTTTGTCCAACACCGGTAACTGTCTAACGTCAACTGGGTGCTTCGAGAGCGACGACAGGACCTTGATTGGCTCATCCACATTGATAGTGATGAGTTGATTTACGCACCGGATGGCCTGATCGAAAGCGTTATCGCGGAAGATGACGGACTCTCGGTCTTGCGTTTGCCGCCGCTCGAGGCCATTCCACCTTCGCCCGATATGTCAGACCCCTTTCTGGAAGTGCGATGGTTCAAGCAGCACGACCCCAAGGATCCGGAGCCCAAGTTGCGGGCCAAGAGGTGGGGCGTCGCTAGTGGATTTCAAGGCAAGAGATTCCTGCGAGGCTATTCGTCCGGAAAGATAGCCGTCAAACTTGATGGGGTGGTTTCTCGGGTACGGCTTCATCGCGCATCGATTTACGACAAACAAGAAATGCGGAGTTTAAAGAGTTCTCGCTTGTGGGTGTTGCACTATGACACGGGCTCATTCGATCAGTGGTACGACAAATGGCATGATCGCAGTGGCTTTGCGGAGAGCGGCTTTCGCGGCAATCGAATGAAACACTTGAAAAAGTTTCGAAAACTTGATCGGGCGGGTGGCACTGCCGGATTGAAAAAGATGTACCGGGATAGTCACATGCTCCCTAAATGGCAACTACCGATATTGCAGCGCCTCGGTCTGGTTAGACGCATCAAGCTGCCAAAGAAGAGTTTCCGCTGGGAGGCGAATCCCGGCGGCGAATCCGGCTGATCGGGGATTGCTGGCGTGTGCTGCTCGGACATTGGTTCGGTCCCGATCGGGGCCACCGTTGGCGGGTGGTTCGAGGCGGTCGGTGTCCAACTTCTGGCCGGAAGGGGTGAGGTGCCCAGGTTCCGGACCTGTCCGCCTGGGTCGTTAGCCACCAACTAGGGTCGCGAACTCAGAGGTTGGATCCCATCCAGTCGGTTCGTTCGTTCAGCCATTGGGTGACGAACTTGAGTTTGTCGATCTCTCCAGGCTCATTATCTGGCCAGCGCTGGGTGTTGCTCTTTCGAGCTTTCTTGATCTCGGCATTAGTTTTCTTGAGGAAAGTTTCGACCCCTCTAAAGCCGGGGACCTCTTCAGCCCACGCCTGCCGTGTCTGGCTGGCGAAGGTGGGATCGGTGAAGAGCCTGGAGTACCACGGCGATTCCTCTCTCAATATCCAACCAACGGGAGACCTTTCCACCTCTTGCCGGCCTATCGCATGGTCGAAATCCCACAGGGGTCCGGCAAATAGTAGTCCAGAACGGGGTTTGTATAGGAAGTTGGAGGCGAAACTGGAATCGGGATTGCGAACAAGCTCTTGGACGAGGTACCAGTCGATGAACGAGCGAGTATCGATGAATTGCGCGTATCCCGAGGGAAGGCTGGCTTCGAAGCCGTTCACATAGTCACTGATATATGCCAGTTGGGGGGCGAGGTCCTGCTCGGAGATCCCATCCTTGGCATCCGGTTCTGGATTCTTCACCACGATGTCTTGTCCGAGCTTAGAAAGAAAGCCAAACTCCTGATTCTCCACACGACGTCCGTCTTGTTCGAGCAAGTAACCGCCGGTGATATCCACTGGGCCTGTGTCACTGGGCGACATTTCGATTATGTCGACTCGGTTGCCTTCGATTCGAACCGTTTCCGCGAGTTGGTAGAGGCCCATGTACTTGCCGTTGACTTGCACTTCGACGTGGCGCATTTTCGGAGTCCATGCCAGCGTCGTTTGCTCCCCGAGGAACATGGCTGCTGAGTTCCGTAACTGGCTAGGGTCAGCCCAGTTCGCCAGGAGCGCCCAGTGCTTACTTTCGGGCATCCCCATCAGCTTGCTTTTCTCCGCCAGTTTCAGCTTGTACGGCTTCCTCGGCAAAGTCCATGAACTGTTGCCGCGCCCGCGGATTTCTAGGTCTCCTTTGAAGCTCTTCACTTTCGTCCCGTTGGGCTTGATCTTCATTGAAGCGTCAAGGTAATCGTCTTTGCTGACGATGGGTTCTCGCTTATCGGTGACGATGGAAACGATAGGAAGCGTGGCCACGTATGACTGGGTCGTGCGCTTGGCCCATTTCCCGGTCCCGGTCGCATTCCGAGCTCGAACCTGAAACTGGTACTTGCCTTTCTTAAGACCTTTCACCGTCATCGACCGTGAACCTGTGGTTTTGATCTTGGACCACTTTGATTTGGACTCCAGCCGGTGCCGTTCTTCGTACTTGACTTTCCCGCCGCTCGACGGCTTTTTCCACGTCAACTTCAGCTTCCCGGCGCCGGATAGGGCCTTGAAGTCACGAGGTTTACTTGGCTTGGCCTGCCTAAGTTCCCGCTCGGCTTGCCGTGCCGCATCGCCAGTGGACACCGCTACATCTTCTGGCTGATCTACCCGTGTGGAGTTTGGGCCTTGTGCATGACTGGGGGCGGCAAAAACCATCACCCATGCGAGTCCAGCTACAGACAGCGTCACCGCTGTTGGAAATCTGCGAGCAACCATGACACTTCCCTGTCTGTCATCTCACTTCGACGTGAGCCATCTGCCTACGTCACCTGACAGGTTATGAGTGAAAACGTATCCCAATAATGCCCAACTTGAGCAACAAAGGCCCAGCCAAGCGCTACCTCTCCTCAGGAAAGGCGCCGGTGCCCCTAGGAGCCAAAGGGCAGCCAACACGGATCGCTAGGAGATGTGTCCGGAACCGTGCCGCATCACGGTGGCGGTTCCATGCCTTGAGCGGCGGGCGTCGAAGGTTAATCAAGCGCATGACGAACGACGTACTGGATGCACCAAACGTGACCTTTGGGGTCCCCGCAAGTGGCTCAGAGTTTAACTTCGTGTTCTCAGAGGTTGGCTCCCATCCAGTCGGTTCGTTCGTTCAGCCATTGGGTGAGGAAATCGACCCGATCAGTTGATTCGGGCTTCATCTCTGGCCAGCGCTGGGTGTTGCTTTTTCGAGCTTGCTTGATCTCAGCATCGATTT
>JAHZLH010000067.1 GCA_022599915.1 Actinomycetes bacterium | reverse complement strand
GCGGCAGCACCAGCTACCCATTCCGGATGTAGTTCGGCAAGCCGAGCGCTGGCCAGACCACCGGTCGATTCTCCCCACACGTAAACCCGAGTCGGATCGGCGACGTTCTCGACAAAGTAGTCGTGCAACTCTTCGGCAGCCACAATCTGGGAACGGACACTCCAGCCCAACCGGCCGGTCGATGCGCCAGCGAGAGCGTAGCCAGCTTGCAGCAACACATCAGCGACATTGCGCTCGGTGGCACCCCACCCTGCGGCTGGCTGCGGCCCCTCGGTTGCCACCGACGTGGCCGAACCGTTGCTATCAGCAGGCGCCTGCTTTGCCGCGCCCTTGCGTCCCGACTCCTCCGGCATCCGCATCCCATGCGAAAAGAGCGCCAACGATCCGTTCCAGGTCTCCGGCATCAGAATTTCGAAATCCGCACCACTGGGTAGTCGACCGGTGCAGTCCGCCTCCGAACATGGGACGAAAACAACGTCGGCAGAATCTTCCGCAACCGGGTCCGCCCCACAGCCGGCAAGCAGCAACGCAGCAACAACTGCTAGTGCAGAGCCAATTTGCGACACATCGTGAAGGATGACATAGCCACCGGGCCAGAAAACCGCGCGGCGCGAATCTGTGATCGTATGGTGACGAACATGTCGGCCGCACCCGTCTGCCGAGCCGGCCGTCCTAGCCCGTTAGTGGGCCGCCTCATCCCAGTTGGTACCGAGACCAGTACTCACCGATAACGGTACGGACAGCGATACGGCGTTGGCCATACTGTCGGTAACCAACGCAATCACTTCGTCCCGCTCCGGTGCCGCGACCTCGAGAACTAATTCGTCGTGCACCTGCAGCAACATGCGACTGCGTAGCTGCCGCTGCCGCAACTGCTCCGCTACCCGCAACATTGCGACCTTGATGATGTCTGCAGCTGAGCCCTGGATAGGAGCGTTGAGGGCCATCCGCTCGGCCATTTCCCGCCGCTGCCGATTATCACTGGTCAAATCCGGAAGATATCGCCGTCGCCCCAAGATGGTCTCGGTGTAACCGGTAACGCGAGCCTGCTCGACAACCTCAGCCAGAAAGTCCCGAATCCCACCAAATCGATCGAAATAGTCCGACATGAGTTCCTTGGCTTCGGCCGCACCGACCCCCAACTGCATGGATAGGCCGTAGGCGGACAAGCCGTACGCCAATCCATAGGACATAGCCTTGATCCGTCGCCGCAGTTCCGCATCCACTTGATCTGGGGCGCGGTCGAATACTCGGGCGGCCATGGTCGTGTGCAGATCCTCACCAGAGCGGAAGGCCTCGATCAATCCCTCATCACGGGACATATGAGCCATGATCCGCATCTCGATCTGGGCGTAATCGGCGGTGAGTAGATCATGGAACTCTGACCCCACCACGAAACCCGCGCGAATTCGCCGGCCAGCGTCGGTTCGGATGGGGATGTTCTGCAGATTCGGATCCTGACTGGAGAGCCGACCAGTGGCAGCCACGGTCTGGTTGAAGGTGGTGTGGATCCGCGAGCCGGAATCCGCGAGCGGGATCAAGCCAGCCACGGTCTGCTTCAACCGACTGACATCCCGCCAGCGCAGCAGACAGGCCAACAGCGGATCCTCGGTTTTGGCGAACAGTGTCTGCAACGCCTCCGCATCGGTGGTGTAGCCAGTCTTGATCTTCTTGGTCTTCGGCAGCCCCCGCTCCACGAATAGGATTTCCTGCAATTGTTTGGGACTGCCGAGGTTGAACTCCCGCCCGGCGAGTTCGTGCGCCTCAGCTTCGGCGGCCCGCACCTGATCGGCGAACTCCGCTTCTAGTGAGCGCAACCGATCCAGATCGACGGCGATTCCTACTTCCTCCATCGCTGCCAGCACCGCAGCCAATGGTTGCTCGACGTCGGTCAGCAGCGTCAGCCCATCCCGATCCGCCAATCGATCGTGCAACTCGTTGGCGAGATCTCGCACCGCCTGAGCGGCAATCCCCAACCGATCTGCCTCTTCGTTGTCAGCACCCGGTGTGGCCAGCGCCAACTGTTGTTGTTGGGAGTCCGGTGTTGCCAGTTCGCGGCCCAAGAACCGAGCCACCAGATCGCCAAGATCAAAAGACCGCTGACCCGGCAAAGCCAAATAGGCCGCTAGTGCGGTATCCACCCGCAAACCCGCCAATGTCCAGCCACGGGCCGCCAAGGCCAGCATCGGCCCCTTGGCGTCGTGGCAATACTTTCCGCGGTCCGGATCAGCCAACCAGCTCTGCAATGCTGCTAGATCGGCAGCTGAGGCTGTCGTTAGATCAATCCAACCCACCGCATCTGCTCCAGCCAACGCCACCGAATGCAGATCACCAGTACCCCGGCCCCAACTGCCGGCAAACGCCACCGCGGTCGGGTCGTGGGCATGTTTCCCGAGCCAGTTCGCGACGTCATCGGCGGCTAGTTGGGTCACGTCAACATCGATCGCTTCGCCGGAAGAGCCGACATCTTCACCGAGCGTCTCGAAAAGTCGATCGCGCAGAACCCGAAACTGCAGCGCGTCGAAGACTTGATGTACCCGATCCCGATCGATGGGTTCCCGCTGCAGTTGGGTCAACCCGACCGGAAGCTCTAAGTCTCGCAGCAGACCATTGAGCTCACGGTTGAGCAAGACTTGAGCGAGGTGCTCGCGCAGCGCCTCGCCCTTCTTCCCCGGAATCTCGTCCGCATGGTCCACCAGTTCATCGAGTGAGCCGTATTGCCCCAACCACTTGGAGGCGAAGCCTGGACCCACGCCGGGGACACCGGGCAGATTGTCGGAAGTCTCGCCGACGAGTGCCGCGAGGTCTCGATAGCGATTCGGCGGAACCTTGTACTTCGTGGTGACCGCCTCCGGAGTCATCCGGGCTAGGTCGGACACCCCCTTGCGCGGGTAGAGCACTGTCACATTTTCATCCACGAGCTGCAACACATCACGATCACCAGAGAGCACCAGCACCTCCATGCCAGCGGCCTCGGCCTCGGTAGCCAGCGTGGCGATGATGTCATCGGCTTCATAGCCCGGCATGCGCACGCTGGTAATGGCGAGCGAGTCGAGGACGTCGGTGATCAAGTCCACCTGCGGCGAAAATTCCGGGGGTGATGCCGACCGCGTCGCCTTGTACTCGGGATAACGTTCCGAGCGGAAAGTCTGTCGGGAGACGTCGAAGGCCACCGCGACATGGGTGGGCTGCTCATCGCGCAACGTGTTGATCAGCATGGCCGTGAAACCGTAGACCGCGTTGGTGGGCTGACCGGTGGTCGTGGCGAAATTCTCAACAGGTAGCGCGTAAAAGGCGCGATAGGCCAACGAGTGGCCATCCAACAGCAGCAAGCGAGGAGACTCAGACATCAACCTGAGCCTATGCACCACCGCCGACAACGTTGCCAGCGGGCTGCACTAGTGCACCGGCTGGCCGTAACCATCCAACCCGATAGGGTGATGCCGGAGGCAAAGCATGGGCTTAGATTCGGGTTTCGATGGCGCCGCTTTCATCACTGGCGTGAATCAAAACATGGGGGAACTGGCCACCACCATGGGGGTCGCTCTGACGGAAGCCAGCCCGCAACGGCTGGTCGCCACCATGCCAGTTCCGGGTAATCGGCAGCCCTACGGGTTGCTGCACGGCGGAGCCAACGCAGTTCTGGCGGAAACTATCGGATCTATACATTGCGCGCTGCTTGCACCCGACGGAACTTTTCCGGTGGGCATCGAACTATCGTGTAGCCATCACCGGTCAGCCCGTGATGGCACGGTCACGGCTGTCTGCGAACCGATCAGCTCCGGCAAGACGCTAGCGACCATGTCGATCACCATCACCGACGACGATGAGCAGTTGTGCTGCACGGCACGACTGACTTGCCTCTTCCGCCCAGCCAACTAGTCCGGTAGCGCCTCAGGGTTCTTCAATGCTTGTTCAGCACTTCCACTTCTTGCCCCAGGCGTAGCAGGCCAGTTGCACTGCCCGGTCGTCGCGGAGTTCAATCAGACCACCCGGGACCGGGCCAGGTAGATACTTACTGTCCATGCCCAAGTAATGGGTCAGCCGATCAGGTGCACCCTTGCCCATTCGCATGACAAGGGTTTCGCCCGGATCAACGTAGACGCCCGGCTGGAACTCATAGGTCTCGTTGCGGACTTCAGCCACCAAGTAGGTCATATCCACTCGCTGACCGCTGACGTTCGTAAAACTCACGGTCTCATCGTTCGGCCCATCAGGATTTCCTGGTGGATTGTGGACGATGGCGACGTTGAATGCGCCCTGGGCCGGATGACCACAGTCGACTCGGCACGGATAGAAACTCCAGACCCGAGCATCGCCATCTGGATCCATCAGCAAGACCCCAATGCCCTGATAGCGGGAGTTCCCGGGTACCGGAAGCCGGATCTCCTTACCGCCCCAGTACAGATCGGTCGCAGTATTGGTGCCGTTTCCCATGTGCAGTTTGATGTTGCTGCCGGGCGTGATGGTAGTCCCACCGGGGAAATAGAACCGCTGGCGACCTGTCAAGACGTACCAACCTGACAGGTCAACAGTTGCAGCACTGTTGTTGACGATCCGGACGAACTTGCCGTTCAAATTCGTCCGATCGTTGCCGGAAGCGTTGTAGTGGACGACCAAGTCGAGTGCCGCCTCTTGCATAGGTCCTGGCTTGCAAGCGTCAGCGTCAAACATCCCTACGCCACGTGCGGCGGCCTCCTGAGCTCGTTGGGAATAAAGCGCCTGACCCATGGTTTCTTGGCTGAAGTTGTAGGGCAGTGCCAAGCCGCGAGCGATCATTTGCTCTTGCAGGTCGACACCCTTCTTCGTGAAGACGAACCGTTGCAGCCGATTGCGACCACTGTTCTTGTTGACCTTTTGTGCATTGGTTGCCGACCGAAGGATGACCTGTCGCGAACTGAGTTTCTTCAGCGTGCGAGTTGCAGATTCGTAGTGGCAATCGCCTTTTTCGAAGGTGTTCATACCGGCATTGCGGACAACCACAGGTCCACGATTGTCGCCTTTGATGTCGACCCGCATCGTGTCGCCATCAATTACTTTCAGCAGTTTGGCCTGGGACTGCAGCACCTTCTGTCCATTGAAGGTGACCCGCTTGACCCCCGGCGAAGGTCCGGAACCGCCACTGGTGCCGCCCTGCGCGGGAACGGTGGCAGCCAGCGACAGGCCAACGGCTGACGCAAAGAGCACTGCTCCGACACGTTTGAGAGACATTCGACACCCGCCTTACAGCCTGATTTACCTTTCAATAGGAGGATCGGCCAAGTCCAGCAACTACCTGAGCCGCTACGACAAAAAGTTTTCACAACTTCGAAATGGCCGGTATCCGGATGTGAAGGCGCCAGCAAGCCCAGCCACCCGGCGCTTGATCTAGCTGGCGGGCGCCCTGAAGGTTACCTATCAGCTAGCGTTTGAGCCACCACGGCAAGATTCGGTGGTTCCCGATCCGGGCCACGACCCCACAGCAACTGCGCAGCCGCCCAGATCGCCGCCACTCGTTCCCCAGCAACCTGCAACTGCTCACCCACCAGTCTGGCACTGGCGTCACCGCAGGTGTAGCCATCCCGATCCTGCTCAACGATCAACGGCGGCCGATTCAGACCGGCTAGATCGGCCATCAGGTAGTTGGGTCGCTGTTCTTCCGGGGCTCGCCACAGGTCCAGCG